>CALCGD010000314.1 GCA_937900875.1 uncultured Flavobacteriales bacterium | reverse complement strand
TGTTCACCACCTCAATTCCCGCTAAGGTCCTTTGGGCTGACTCGAACTCTTTGAATCCTGCGCAGATCGATATTCTACGTTTGATATTCCTGTGGTCCTGCTCTACGATATTGTTCAGATACTTACAGCTTCTGCGTGTAATCCGACTGAAACTTATTCTGTTTATGGTTCGGATAGCCTCTGAGTTCGCGCCACTCTTATCGATATTAATCACTCTGGGTCTTCCGTAATTTCCAAACGCCTTATTGAGAAACTTCTGTGCTGAGCCTTTCATCCTTCGTTTGGTAAGTAGAAAATCAACCGTGTCTCCATACTTGTCCACTGCTCGATATAAATACCTATCCTTTCCTCCTACTTTAATGTAGGTCTCGTCCATTCGCCAACTAGAGCAGACACTGCGCTTTCTCTTATGCATGTTCGCCTCAATCAGAGGTGAGAACTTGAACACCCAGCGCTGCAGAGTAGAATGATCAACCTTTACTCCTCGGATTCTAAGAAGTTCTTCCACATCTCGATAGCTCAAAGTGAACCTCAGTTTGAGTCAAAACTAAACCATAAACTTTTGAACCAAGTTAATGCGACAAAACCGTTTCTCAGTGACGCTCTTTCCTGAATTTTATACTCTGGACAGCCACGGTATATCAAGGTAATGAATTTGACGGAATAAGCCGTGCTGGAATACTGTTCACAAGGTATTTCCGTCTGAATGTGCATTAATCCGCATTCATATCATCATTTATGCGCGTGTATTCACATTAATCCGCATTAATTCAAATTCAGATGCCGTTTTTTTGTTCTCCAGTGCAAAATAAATCGCCAAGCTGAAGTGCTGGCCGAAACGTAATTTCGAATCAGACAACGGTAAATACTTTCGGTTGGACAGGGTGTTTTGGCTGCTGGACGGTAGGTCAACTCCCCCTTCTGATCAGTTTTAAGCCACTTTTCAAACCCGCGCGGGAAGATGGTTTTCCGCACGGTCTTTATGGGATTCGTCTATCACATAAATGATAGTACCGATTAGAACTATTACGAGAACTGCCACACCTAGAATCTTTAGGATTTCTGTTCCCTGGCCAACTCCAGCAGCGGTTGCTACCGTTCCAGTGATTGCTGTATTCGATACAAACGTACTTGGGTCAAATACGTTTTCAATTATATATGTTGGTTCAATCATCATCGTCTACTTTGGTTAATTCAATTTCTTTTGACCCTTCAATGGTTCGGAAAGCGTACGGACCAATCTTAAACCAGAGGTCTCCGTGTAATCTAATCCGATTATTAGGTGCCTTTCGAGCAAATCCTTTGAGTCGAAGGGTTTCAATGCTTACACTGATAACCTCCTCATCGACTCCTTGCATCTGCTCCTTAATTATCTCAATGTTTCGCAAATATGGGTTGGTCAAGCTATGCTTTTCCTTGCGCCTTGTTGAAGCCAATTCGTTGTTGCACCTAGCCCGACATGTGTTTGTGCAGTATAGCTGATTCTTGCGACCATTGAATTCCTCAGCGCATGAATCACACTTATGCAGATACTTTCCGATATGTGATTGCCACCCTAGTAGCATGTTGAAACATTTTAATTTGATACAAATATAATTATTTTACCTTTGAGTGATAACATTTTGACAACGACAACATGTCTAAGATTAGCGACCAGACGATTCAACATCTTCTCAACCAGTCCATGAAACTCCATTCCGAGTTTCCTGAGGTCTTGGAACATTTTGCTAAAAAGCCCTTCAAAGTAATCCATACCGGGATTCATCCCAAGATTCTAGGCGACTGGAATCAAAGAGGTCTGCTTATCGAAAAGCCTGCAAAGAATAAGATGCACCGCTTTTCTCTAACCGAATTGGTTTGGGTGAAAATGATTGAAAAGATGCGTGAGTTCAAGATACCCTTGAAAATCATCAAGGCTGCCCGTGAAGACCTGATTCAAAAGCCCGATAATCAGGTAAATAGCCTTCTGACCGACCCTCGTATACTAGAAGCCATGGTCGGAGAATATGGTGAAGAAAAGCGGGAAAGCATTCAGACCTTTATGAATAACCAAGAGCAACAACAATCCATTTTGGGATTGTTGTCGCCTTCGGTGGTATCTGGAAACTATCTGGATTTCCTAGTGCTTACGAGCCTGCTTATCCGAACCCCTTTTTCATTCATCATTCATCAAGATGGAAAAGGGATGTTATTGAATCCAATCATGCTTTCTGAAGGTGCATATGACTCCGAAGACACAGAACTTTTACTATGCTCTTCATTCGTGGCGATAAGTCTCACGGAAATTTTGGCTGAGGTTCTGTCCGTTGCGCCAGTGGAACCTTTGCAAGCGCAGCTACGAATTATTACGAATCAAGAAGCGCAAGTGCTCGAGGCCCTTAGGGAAGATGACCTGCGTTCAGTGATTATCCGATACGATAAGAGTAATGAAATGGACCTTTTGGAGGTGACCAAAGAAGAGAAAGTTGATAAACATAAACGAATCTTGGAATTAATGCTGAGCACAGCATATCAGGATATAACCATTAAGACCGCAAAAGGAAACATTGTGTTCTGTGAGAACACACGAAAAGTAAAATTGAAATGATGGTACTGAAAAAGTCAGACCTAATGATACACGTATCGAGCTACTGGAAAAACAGAGCGAGATGCATCGTAATCAAACATGCTAACGCTAAAAGAATGCAAAGAACTAGTTGACCCTAAAGGAGAGAATTATACAGAAGTAGAATTGAATATGATGCTTGAACTCGTTAACAATCTAGCATCAATTGCAGTAAATCAAATAAAAACCGAATCTGATGAGGAAAAGAGCCGCAATAATGGCGAGAGTCTCAAGTGATGAACAAGCCAAAGGATACAGTCTAGACATCCAATCTGAATCTTTAGAAAAGTATTGCGAGAGAAACGACATCGAGATTGTTTACTCTTTCCGTGAGGATCATTCAGCAAAAAACTTTGATCGACCAGCTTTCAAAGAATTTATGAATCATGCGAAAAACAAAAAAGGTCAGATTGACCTCTTTCTTTTCACTTCTTGGGATAGATTTTCGCGAAATATCATGGATGCTTATACCGTCATTGAAAGGCTCAAAAAACTTGGCATTGCTCCGCAAGCGATTGAGCAACCGATTGACCTGACTATCCCAGAAAACAAGGCTATTCTAGCCATGTTTCTCGTTATACCTGAGATTGACAATGATAGAAGGTCAATAAAGGTACGAGGGGGTATTCGAGGAGCGCTCAAAGCAGGCAGATGGAGTAGAATGGCTCCAGTTGGATACAAAAATGTAAGAGACGAAAACAATCGTCCATTAATCATACCGAATGAAAAAGCGTCCAGTATTAAGTGGGCGTTTGAAGAAGTAGCAAAAGGAAAGACACAAATTGGAGTTGTGAGAGAGCTTCACGTTCGAGGAGTTCGAGTACAGAAAAGCCGATTTTCGCTTATGCTCAAAAACCCTATGTATATGGGCAAAATCGAAATTCCTGAGTTCGAGGATGAGCCTTATCAAATGATAGAAGGAGTTCATGAAGGAATCGTTCCAGAAAAAACATTCAATAGAGTACAACAAGTTTTATCTGGAAACTTCAAACGAAAACGAATTTCAAGGCAGGTACAGAACAAAGGATTACCTCTTCGCGGATTTCTAATCTGTTCAAAATGCAATGCCAAAATGACCGGAAGCCGTTCTAGAAGTAGAAACGGAAATAGATATACTTACTATCACTGTAATCAGTGTTCAAAAGAGCGTTATCCAGCGGAAAAAATAAACAGTACGGTAATTGAAATTTTAAACGAGTTGAAATTTCATAATGACTTTATGATAGTTTACCAAAAGGCGGTGGAAAAACTACTACAGGACGATAGAAAAGCAGATGCCAACCTTGTTCCCAAACTTAGAAAAGAAATCGAGCTGAATAAGGCTCGAATAAATCGATTACAGGACAACTTAGCCGATGGCATTTTGGATGGCCAAGAATACAAGGAATTGAAAGTCCGATATAGCCATTCCGTGGAGGAAGCTGAAAGACGATTAACAGGGCTATCGAAAGACAAGTCTAGCATCAATCGGACAGTGAAAAAAGCAACTAAGGTTATTTCCAAACTTGGAGAGCTATACAGTAATAGTGGCCTGAACGAAAAGCAAGCCTTGCTTGGTTCGATATTTCCCGAAATGCTAGAATTTGATGGAGTAAAATGTCGAACCACAAAAATAAACCCAGCTGTTCCTCTGTGTCTCAGCATTGACAGGGGTTTCAGCCAAACTAAAAAGTGGACATTTCCCAAAAAATTGGAAGTATCCACTCTAGTCGGGGCGAGTGGATTCGAACCACCGCTCTCGCGCCCCCCAGACGCGCACTTTA
>CALCGD010000313.1 GCA_937900875.1 uncultured Flavobacteriales bacterium | reverse complement strand
AGTCATTACGTAAAGCAATGCGCTCCATAAGCCGAAATGCAGCACAAGAGCTTTGCTATTCTTCTTCAAGGTGTAGGGCAAATGGCGCAGGTAAAAGAACACAATGAGAAATGCACAAACCGAAGCAAGTAGGAGGGCAGCGAGGTAACCGATTTCGCAGGTGGTGCCCAAAACTTCTATTCCATAAGCAAATGCCACGCTTGGTATAATGGCCAGCACCGGAAACAAGGGGAAGAGTGTTACTAAGCCATAGATGGCGCCATATTGGGCAAAAGTGTACTTTTTGGTCATGGTTTTGGCACGTAGCGCCTTGTTTTATACCAACGAAAAGTAGGGATTAAACTAATCCTATTGGAAACACGAATTAGCGACCTACCTTTGCGCCCCGAAAAAAAATCCTGAGCATGAAGCGTATTGGCGAGTATAGAAAGTTATTTGGTGTAGAAGAATCTACCGATTTGAAAGGACTGAAAACCAGTTACCGCAACTTGGTAAAGGAATGGCACCCTGACAAGTTTAGAGAAGGAGACGAAAAGGCTGCTGAGGCAGAGGACATGAGCCGGAGGGTAATAAATGGCTACAAGTTTCTTGTTAGCATAGCTCCAGAGACGAAAGTTGCGAATGCCGCTGCTTTTGAACTTACTACTTCGCAGGCTGGTATTGCCGATTATCACCACAAAGGGGTATTATTAGAGATTAATTTCTTGGATGGAAATACCTACGAGTTTTTTGGTGTTCCTAAGAATGTGTTTCTCAAGTTCCATAACTCAGATAAGCAGGTGCGTTTTGCAAAGCGTAGCATTTTCAATTCGTACATGTATCGGTTAGCCAAGCAAGCTGGCGAGAAGGAAGAAGAGTAGGATAGAGGATAGTAGCGTACTCCGGTTTTACACCTAGGTTAGCACTTCCATCAACTCTGTATCAAACACCAACTCTGGGTATTCGAATGCCTCGGTGGCCGTAGGTACATTACCAACAGCGTTTTTGCCGCGTAAAGTTCTTACCGCATGTGCTTCTAGCGCGTCTTTCTGAAGTGGCTTGCACAATGGAATAAGGGTAAGGTGATTGTCGTCTGACGCAGGTGTGCCTAGCCAATCATTTATCTCTTCTCCTTCCAGAATAACAGGCATGCGCGCGTCTTTCTTTTTTGGGTTGTTGTGAATCACACTCATCAGCTCATTACCCGCAGTAGTAACTATGCTAAAGGTTTTAAGCAACTCGCCCGATTGCTTATCTACCCATTCAGACCACAGCACAGCCATTATAAGGGCATCTCCGTCCTTTCTTTTGATATTGAAGGGGTATACCCTACCATTAAAGTGATGGTGCTCGTAAAACGAGTCTAATACAATAATGCCGCGCTGCTGTCTTGCCGATGCTTTAAAAGAGGGTTTATCGAACATGGTTTCAACCCGCGCTTTACCATCTATGAGGCTGTAGAACACACTCTTATTTTTAAAGTCGAATGTCACCGTTTTTGCCCCGGTGAAAGGGTCGTCCTCCACTTTACAATCTTGGGCAATACAATTAAATGATAGGAGGGCTGAGATTAAAATGTAAAATATCGCTTTCATATGTGAAGGTGTTATGGCTATGCAAAGAACTAATCTACCGTAATCTCTACTAATGCTTTTACCTCCAATGCCTGATTCAAATGCCGCTCCTCATGAGATACAACTATCTCTACGGCTTTTTGTAGTTTGTAAACGATGTAACGGTTTGCAGGTGAAGGGATTACAATGTCTTTCTCTAGCAATTGTTTGCTTTCTGAGATAAGCTTCTTGATAAGCGCTTGATGCTTTTTAAATTCAGTCAGCACTGCAATCGAAACATCACTTTGCACTGGTTCCCAAACAGGAAAAGTCTTCATCTTTTTAGCCCTCGATGGCTCAACAGAATCATAGATCATCTTGCCTAAGAATTTTACCACAAAACCAATTCTTCCAGTAAACCCCATGTCCGATTTGCCATTCACTGCATCAGTTAAAACTTTCTCGTAAGATGCATTTACTAGGTTCAAGTGTTCCAGAACTTCTGCAATGCTCCATTTCTCAGAAGAAAGTTTCCAATTAAGTTGTTCTGCTGTAAGCGAACCAAATTCTGAGTTAACCTTCTGAGTTACGGAATCAAGGCGCTGCTGCCAGGCTACTATGGCTTTATCTATGTTCATGATGAAAGAATGGTTTCAAGATTTCGGATGTCAATATCTGTAAAGTCTTCGGTAATGTAAACAGGCTTGTGATACCTAATCGTAATCTTAGAAAAGGGCAGAGGCTGCTTCTTTCTGTCCCAAGTATTCATAATCCATTTGGGATAAGCATCCATAGTAATTGGAATGATAGGAACACCCGTTTCTTTGGCCATTAAAAGCACACCCACTTTTAGTTTCTTAGTAGGACCAGCAGGTCCATCAGGGTTAATCATAGTGCTATATCCGTTCTTAAGTTGCGTATTCACACGCTCCAATGCTGCTTTTCCGCTATTACCGCTGCTACCATAGGACATTTCGGTTAGTCCCATCAGCTTCACACACACATGAATAGGCTTCATAAATAACATAGGGTGCTGTAGCCAAATCTGTGGCTGTTTCATCCTCAGGTTAGTGGTAAAATGCAAGGGTAAATTCTCGTGCCAAAAAGCATAGATATGGTTGGAGCTTGAGTTCAAATTTTCTTTGCCAATGTATTCAACACGTTGCGTAAGCCTTATCAGATTGAAGATCAGAAACATCAATCCTCCAACCACGAACCCATACAACTGATTGAGTTGCTTTATAGGAAAAGGGGCGTTCTGAACGGTGTATTTCATCGGGCTGCAAGTTAAAGTCCTAAATGCTAAATTCTTGTACCTAAAACCTTGTGTATCTTTGCGACCCCAAAAACCATCCAATTATGACGGGAAATATAGAAGTAATGAGCCCTGCGGGGTCTTTCGATTCACTAGTGGCAGCCATACAAGGAGGTGCCGATTCAGTATATTTCGGAATTGAGCAATTGAACATGCGTGCTCGTGCTGCAAATAATTTCACCTTCGATGATCTAGATAAGATTGCGGACATCTGCCAGCCAAAAGGAGTGAAGACCTACCTCACGCTAAACACCATCATTTACGATCACGATTTATCGCTGATGAAGCGTATTGTAGATGGGGTGAAGAATGCAGGGATTACGGCCATTATTGCTTCCGATCAGGCAGTAATAAATTATGCTGCCAAGCAAAAGGTTGAGGTGCATATTAGCACTCAGACAAACGTTACCAATCTAGAGACCGTTGATTTCTTCTCTCACTTTGCAGACGTGATGGTTACATCGCGTGAGTTGAGTTTGAAGCAAGTGAAAGACATTACCAAAGGCATTGAACGGGACGATTTACGCGGGCCTTCTGGTGAATTGATTCGTATCGAAATATTTGCTCATGGAGCTCTTTGCATGGCGGTTTCGGGTAAGTGCTATTTGAGCCTGCACACAAACAACTCATCTGCAAATAGAGGAGCTTGTGTTCAGAATTGTAGAAGAAAGTACACGGTTACCGATGAAGAAGGAAATCAACTTGAGATTGATAACGAGCACATCATGTCGCCAAAAGACCTTTGCACTATCGGGTTCTTAGATCAGGTGATAGACGCAGGTGTAACCGTGCTAAAGATTGAAGGAAGAGGAAGAGCTCCTGAGTATGTAAAAGAGGTCACGAAATGCTATAAAGAGGCGGTTCTATCTATTCAGGACGGAACTTATACCAAAGACAAAATCAAAGGTTGGGACGAACGTCTTGCTACGGTTTATAACCGTGGTTTCTGGGATGGATATTACTTAGGGAAAGAGCTTGGAGAGTGGAGCGAAGGACACGGTTCGCAAGCCACAACCAAGAAGAAATATGTTGGGAAAGGAGTGAAGTATTTCCCAAAGATTAATGTGGCAGAATTCCTGATGGAATCACATTCCTTAAAGGTTGGAGATAAGATTATGGTTACTGGCCCGACAACAGGTGTGGTTGAACGTATTATTGAAGAAATTCGAGTTGATGATAAGAGCGTTGAAATGGTTGAGAAAGGCATCAACTTTTCTATTGCCATTGATGAGATTATTCGTCCTTCAGACAAACTCTACCGCGTAGAAGCTGTATGATTCGGATTACCCAGCAAAGAGATAAATGCATTGGCTGCAACTACTGCGTTGAAGTTGCGCTACAGCGCTGGCGAATGAGCAAGAAAGACGGCAAATGCACACTTATTGGAGCCAAAGAAAAACGTGGTTTTCACTCTGTAATTGTTGGCGATGACGAATTAGATGAAAGTCTTGAAGCTGTGAAGGTTTGTCCTGTTAAAATCATCAAGGTTGAAAAGATAAAATAGATTCCTATTCGCTTTTCATTAGTCAGTTTTGACTTATTTTGATTTGGTATTATTGTTGTAAATCTCGACCCAAACGATCAAACCCAATATTATGAAACAAATTACAAGCATTGCGTTAATGGCCGCTTTTGCCATTTCATTTTCGAGTACCGTTTTCGCTCAAAAAGGGAAAAAAGAAGACCCTAAGTACACCAACTACTACACAGATGTGGAAGATGCGCTTGAAGCTAAGGAAGTAACGATAGAATTTTCCAATGCAGTTTCTCGCATGGACATGCTGAAGTTTAAAGCGAAATTCACGAATAACACCAACGATTTCTTGCTCATTGACCCATCTAAGTTTGTCATTTCGGTAGATGGAAATGAATACAATCCTTCTGAAAAAGCCTTCATTCTTGATCCGAATGAGAAGAAGAGTAAAACCATCGATTTGAAAGACGGCAAAAACCTTCGTTCAGAACAATTTGAGGTTACACCTGATGGTTGTTCAAGAATTTCCTTAGACGGAGCGCCCGTTAAAATGGATCAGTTTCAGCTTCCAGCTTCAACCAATAATGTGGAGAGCGGTAATTTCTCTATCAACCTTAAAAACTTGAAGCAAGAAACCAAGGAAACGTGGGCACGCTTTGAGATTAAATACACAGGAGATGGTTATGCGATTATTGATCCAAGCAGGATTTCAGTAAAAACGGAAGGCGGAGACCAATATGCAAACGATGACAGCAAGTCTAAGACTATCCTTCTTGAAAAAGGCGATACCAAAACAGTAAATGCCATTTTTCACATTCCAGCAAAGGTGGTTGATATGCAATTTGCAAAGTTGTATGTACAGTGGGGAGATTGCATGATTGAGACTTCAGCGGAGGCATTTGAACTTGATGAAAGCATTACGTTCGAAATTGACGAAGTGCTTACCAACGAAAAGAACAAGTAATACAACGTATAGCGCACAAAAAATCCTGTTTCATATTTGAAACGGGATTTCAGCTCTTAATTAAACTCATTTAACATGAAAAGAATAGCAATTATCGTGTCAGCACTGGTACTCATGTACACCGTAAACGCAGTGGCCCAGCCAGAAGACCACCCGCATTTCGAAAAGCACTACGGAGATGTTGAAGTAATTGAAACGGATGAGATTAAATTAGAGGTTATTCGGCCTCATTCTCAGGAGTCGTTCACACAGTTTACGGCTAAGATTTACAATAAGACAGACGATTATATTCTGGTTAAAAAGCACCTTGTTTCATTTACAAGTTCCGAAAACGGTTACGGTACCAAGCACCCAAAAGAAGACATCGACTTTATAGAGCCACACGGAGATATTACGAGAACGATTAAGGTTGAGGGTGGTATTGGGTACAAAGTAGAGGCTCTCGAAATCTCTTTTGATGGTGTGTTTAGTAGAGCGCCTGTAGTTGGAAAGCGCACAGAAGGAGGCGAGTTTAAGATGAAGCCAGACAAGAACTCCATCATGATGGAGCCATTTGCCGTTACACTCAAGAAATGGCGTTTTGATACAAAAGAGCTTTCTGCCGATTTCAAAATTAGATACAGAGGAGAAAGCATTGGAATTGTGAATGAAAGCAATGTCAAAATCAGAAAAGAGGACGGAACCATTCTTGAAAATACCGAAGCCAAGAACAAACACATAATTATTCCGCCAATGGCAACTAGAACGGTTACTGTTGTGCGCCCATTTAAGAAAGGTGCTGTGGAAAAAGGAGAATCGGTTTACGTAGTTTGGGATGAAGCTTTGGAAGCAGCAGAAAGCGTCAGTTTTGAGGTTGCAAGCATTAGCCTAACCTATGACCCTGATAAAACGAAACGGGAGAACAAGTAATCTTTGAATTCTATTTACGAGTCAAATTTGTAGCCAACCCCTTTTAGGGTAACAATACAAGCATCGCCAATTTTAGAGCGAAGTTTTCGTACATGCACGTCAATGGTTCTATCGCCTACCACGATGTCGCTTTTCCAAAGTTTGCTGTAAATAGCTTCTCGAGTGAAGACCTTACCCGGATCGGAACTAAGCAAGGCAAGCAATTCAAATTCCTTCTTTGGAAGATTTAGTTCCTGTTCACCCTTAATGACAAGCCGTTTGCCTAAGTCAATAATCAAAGGACCGGCTTCATACTTGCCTTGATGGGTTTTTGTGGTTAAGGTTCTCTTCAGAATAGATTTAATTCTGGCAATTAGCGTTTTAGGTTTAATAGGCTTAATGATGTAATCATCAGCCCCAGCTTCAAAACCTGCAATTTGAGAGTAATCTTCGCCTCGTGCAGTTAAAAAAGCGATGAATGTAGATTCATATACACTGCTTTCTCTCAGTCTATGACAGACCTCTATTCCGTCCATGCCAGGCATCATTACGTCTAGTAGGATGAGGTCTGGTGTTTCTAATTCAGCTTGTTCGAGACATTCTATGCCGTTGGAAGCAGTTTTTATCTGAAACCCTTCACGCTCCAAAATGTACCCGACCATCTCTAATATGTCAGGGTCATCATCTACAACTAAGATTTTGAAATTGCTCGTTTTCACAGTTCGAAAGGTGTGAAAACATGCCTTTTTAGTTGTTACCCTAACATTAAGAGTTTGTTATTGTTAAATGCGAAAAGAGGTTAATTCAGCCTTAAAACTTCATATAACCATAACTCCCACGTAAAGCCTAGCTAATGACATTGGTGTTTGTTTGTATCGAACAAAAGAGAAACCAAACAATCATTAGAAATGAAAAAAATGAAAAGAAGTAAACTGAATTTAGTAGCAATGCTGGGTCTTGCGGTTAGTGTTGCGATTCTTCCATCTTGTAATACGAATGAGGGGTGTACAGATCCGACAGCCAGTAATTATGACGCTGATGCCGAAAAAGACAATAATACATGTACGTATGATGATGCCATCAAATCTGGCGAATTGACAGCTGACGAAACATGGGACGCAACTAGAATTTACTACTTACAAGGAAGGGTTGTTGTTTCTGCAGGTGTTACACTAACAATACTGCCTGGAGCCATTATTAAAGGAAAGCAAGGAACTGAAACAAATGCTTCTGCATTAGTTGTTGCCAAAGGCGGAACCATCATTGCCAACGGAACTGCAGCAAATCCTATCATATTCACTTCAGAGTTAGACGATATTCAAATAGGACAAAAGGTTGGAACCAATCTCACTAAAACGGACAACGAAAAGTGGGGTGGAGTTGTAATCCTAGGAAACGCACCAGTGTCTACAGAAAACGGAGATACGGAAGGAAATGTGGAAGGAATTCCCGCAAACCTTGGTTACGGAGTCTATGGTGGGTCTGACGCAAGTGATAATTCAGGGTCATTGCAGTACGTTTCTATTCGTCATGGTGGCATTACCATTGGTGAGGGAAATGAGTTGAATGGATTGACCCTAGGTGGAGTTGGGTCTGGAACTACAATCAACCACATTGAAATTTACGCTACGCTTGATGATGGAATTGAGTGTTTTGGTGGAACAGTAGACATCTCAAATGCCCTCGTATTCTTTCAAGGAGATGATGGTTTGGATATCGACCAAAACTATGCAGGAACAATCAATGGCTTTGCTGTACTGCACGGAGACGGAATTGGAACAGATGAAGGACTTGAGATTGATGGTCCAGAAGGAACAACCAATGTTAATGGCGGATTCCACATTATGAATGGCATTTGTATGTCGGTTGGAACATCGGATGGTTCTGCCGGAGATTTCAAATCAGGCGCTCAAGGAGCTATTGATAATGTAACCTTCGATTATTCTTCGGTAGGCGGAAAGCAGGTGAAATTTAGAACAAAGTTTGATGGGTCTTGTGCGCATAAAACCTCAGATGCATACTATCACTTGGTATCTCCAATGGGAGCTCAATCGCTTGTTTTTACAAACTGCGATGTAACAGGCGGAACCAAGGTTTACGATGGAGATGAGGACCTTTCTGCAAGCCCTCCGGTACAAACTGCTTGCCCAACAGAGCTAACAGCATCACAGGGAACTGCTGCTGGAGTGGTTGCTTCAGGCTCAGGCTCAACATTCGATTATACCACAACTTTTTCTTGGACTGCAGCTGGTGTTAGAGGAGAACTATAGCATTCATTCGGATAAAAGCATTTTGATTGGAAGCCCTGCCTTTTTTGAAGGCAGGGTTTCAGTCGTTTCTAAAAAACCAATTCTTACAACACTTTCATTCATGAAAATCAATCTAATCCTTTTAGTGGCTCTATTGTTTGGTTTAGAGCTTCACGCCCAAAACGGATTTATACGTGGCAACATTGGCGATGGACAATTTGGCGGCCCGCTTATCGGTGCAAATGTTACCGTGCCTGCGCTTTCTGGAGTAGGAGCAACAACAGATTTTGATGGTAACTATTCCATCTCTATTGCACCTGGTACCTACGAAGTAAAGGTTTCATACATCTCATTTGCTGATCAGATATTTAAGGATATTGTTGTAAAAGCAGGAGAAGTTACCAAGTTGGATGCCGTGCTTGAAATGGCTACACAGCAAGTAGCGATGGTTGAGGTTGTGGCTACCGTACGGAAAAATTCGGAAGCTGGAGTTTTAATGGATATGAAAAATGCAACGGTTGTTAGTGATGGTCTTTCGTCTCAATCGTTCAGAAAGGTGGGAGATTCAGACCTTGGCGGAGCAATTGGAAGAGTAACTGGAGTAACGGTGCAAGATGGTAAGTACGTTTACGTTCGCGGACTGGGCGATAGGTACACCAAATCTGTTTTAAATGGAATGACGCTTCCAGGATTGGACCCCGATGTCAATTCAGTTCAAATAGACATATTTCCAACCGCAGTATTGGAAAACGTGAGTGTTACCAAAACCTTTTCCCCCGAACTGGATGGTGATTTTGCAGGTGGTTTAGTGAACGTGGTTACCAAGAAATTTCCTGAGGAGAAAACCACCAATATTGGTCTAAGTTTTACCTACATACCGGGGCAGCATTTCAATAAAGATTACATCCTTTATAATACAAGCAGTACCGATTTCTTAGGGTTTGATGATGGCTCTAGAAAGCTTCCAGTAAATGGAGAGTCACCCGTTCCAGATGAAGCTTTGGTAAACGCTAATCTTGAATCAATTACAAGAAGTTTTAGTTCTGAATTGGCAGCTAAGAAAAAGTTTGCCTTCATGAATACATCTCTAAACGTAAATCACGGCAATCAGAAAACAACAGAAAAAGGGACAACTTTTGGCTACAATTTGGTTTTCAGATATGCTAATGAACGTGTTTTTTATAAAGATTTTCAGTCCAATGATTATCTGAAAAATCAAACGCTATCTGAGATTGAGATGGACCGTCAGCGCACGCGAGTAGGTGATGTAGGCAAGGAAAATGTATTGTGGAACGCCTTGCTTACTGGAAGTATGAAGCGCAGCAAAAGCAGCTACACTGCCACGTTCTTATACAATCAAAGCAATGAGTCGACCGCTGCGCAACGTGTAAATCAAGATTTTGAGCAAAACCAGGCAACGCTATTGGAAAACATCCTAACCTATACCCAAAGAAGCATGGGTAATTTTCAAGTAACAGGTTCTCATAGAAAAAGCATGGTTGAAATTGATTGGGGTAATTCGTTCTCCTTTTCAAGGGTTTATGATCCCGATTTTAGAGAAACGAGAATATCAGTTACTGATGGTGACACCGCTCTTACAACAGGTAATGGCGCAGGAATTGACCGCTTTTGGAGAAACCTCAATGAACTAAATGAATCCTTTCGATTTGATGTAAAACTAAAAGTTCACGAAAACATAGCGGTAAAGCTTGGATTTGCAGACACTTATAAGACCCGAACATTCTCGGTTTTTTCCTATAAGCATCGTCCAAATAACTTGAGTGATATTAGCAGCGACCCAGATTGGTTTCTTCAAGATGAGAACATTTGGTCTTCAGACCCATCAGACCCAAATTATCGCGATGGAACCTATACCATCGGAAATTTTCAGCCTGCAAATCAATACGAAGCCAGTCAAAACGTGCTAGCAGCTTATTTGATGGCAGAGCAGACCATCGCAAAAAAACTTAATCTCATTTACGGGGTTAGACTCGAACACACCATCATGTTCTACGATGGTGTAAACCAGAATAACACGCTTCGTTATCTTAATCAGAAAACCCTGGATGCACTAAGCATTTTACCTGCTTTAAATATTGTTTACAAGGCCACGGACAAAATGAATTTGCGTGCTGGTTATAGCAGAACAGTTGCTCGACCATCCTTCAAAGAGAAATCTGAAGCTGAAATTTATGATCCAATTACCAAGAGAACATTTTCGGGAAACCTAGATATTGAGTTAACCGATATTGATAATGTGGACTTGCGCTACGAGTACTTCATGGGAGGAAAGGACATGCTTTCAATTTCTGGTTTTTACAAACGATTTGATGGTCATATTGAGCTAGTTTCATTTGAATTGGCTCCAGACAATTTAAAGCCACGTAACTCGGGAATTGCCCACGTTTTTGGTGGTGAAGTAGAAATTAGAAAAGGGTTGAAGCAGCATACTTCTTCAAAATTCTTACAAGGATTTTTCTTTGCAGTAAACGCTTCCATCGTTCATTCTATGGTTGATATGAAAAGTGTATTGATAGACAATGAAGGAGGTACGGAGTACGATCTAAGACAAGATAATGCACGAGACGGAGAAGTGATAAACCAGTTCAGAAGAATGTCTGGTCAATCTCCTTATGCGGTGAATGCTTCCTTATCATACGAGTTTCCGAATGATAGAGGTAATCTTTCTTTAGCTTACAATGTTCAAGGAGATCAACTATCAATTATTGGTTCAGGTAGAGTTCCGGACATTTATACAGTATCGTTCCATAGTCTAAACTTCAATGCCTACGTTAATGTTGGGGAAAAGCGAAATTCAAGAATCTCTCTTCGGGTTCAGAACTTGCTAAACGATGACAAGACCTTGGTTTATAGATCGTACAAAGCAGAGGATCAAGTTTTTACCTCTTACAATCCAGGAGTTAGCATAAGATTGGGTTACCAATACTCATTCTAAGAACCGACACCTTCTTCTTTTTCCTATTACTTAACATTGGGATAATGTATCCCAATGTTAAGTTTTTGGCCTTTTTTGACTCTGATGAAACAATTTTTGTCTCATTTCGTTACTTTTAATGTTATGTAAACGTTAAGAGGAGTCGAAAACTTTTAACGTTGGATTAATAAAAGAGACGATTATGAAGACTTTAATGATGAGTTTGTTGGTTCTGGCAGGTACAAGTTGCCTTGCACAAAACGCTGTAAATACTGTGTATGAAGATGGTTCTGTAAAGAGCGAATATGTGAAGAAAGATGGGCTTGTTTTTGTTACGCATTACTATCCAACTGGGGCTGTAAAGGAAACGGGTGCTTATAAGAATGAAATCCCTGAAGGACAGTGGGAAACCTTTGCGGAAAATGGAGTTAAAACAGCAGAACTAAACTACGTTGATGGAAAGCGTCATGGAGAATTTCGTGTTTGGGATATATACGCAGATACGTACATCGAGATGGCTTACCTTAATGGAGAAGCTATGACAGCCAAACGTTATTTAAAACAAACTGAGTTTGCTGCCAAAGACCGCTAATTATTCTTTAAGAGAAACAGAAAAAGCCCGCTAAACAAAGTTTAGCGGGCTTTTTATTTACAGTAGTGTTTTTAAAGTTCCAAATAGCCACCACCTTCATAAAGTCGCCAGTAGCTTCTTTCAATTTTAGGTGGTTTTATGCCTAAGCTAGAACAATATTTCGCGAAGTTCGTCTCCATAATATTATTCAGGAAAGCATCTTTTCCAACAACCTTGGCCACTTTCTTGTCAGCATCAGAGTGATCCTCGTCTCTCGTAGCCTTTTCATTTTTCATTGTATTGCCCACATATCCTATAAATACGCTAGGAGCAAAGTGATTTACACCTTCTACCTTGTATACCACCATTTTGGTGCTATTCTTCACCAATTCCTTGGCGTAAGTAGCTTCCTCGGCACTACCTTCATTCAGGTATTTCTCGAGAGTGGTGATATTGGTGATGATTTCATTAAGAGTACGTACGTATGCCATGCCACAAGAGTAGTAAAAAACCTGAGATTATCAATAACAGATTGAAACCAAAACGGTATTTAATTAAAAGCCCCGAATAAAATTCGAGGCTTTTTATTGGTGCGCCCGCCAATGCAGCAGGCGACTTGAATCAATCTATCGTTACAAAAATCATTCTTTGGCGAAGTAATACCTTTCCATTATTGGTGATAATCCCGGTGTATGAGCCGTCAGAAAGTGGAATATTTACATCCTCGGTCTCATTTTCGATTCCAACAGATTTCACCAATTGTCCTTTCATATCATACAATTCTAAACGACTACCGCTCATTTGCTCTTTGTTTCCTTTTATAGAAAAAGCACCATTTTCAACAAGGTTTGGGTAAATCTCTAGGTTACTTGTTTGTTGATTCGGCGTTATTCCAGTGGCAACCGACACGTTAATCATGCCTTTCATTCCACCTCCTACATGCTGGGTGCAAACAAAGTAAATAGCTCCAGCCGTAGTAACAGTAAATGTGTGTGCACTTGTAACTGGACCAAATCCGCCTGGTTCTGCAGTTGTTCCATTCACATTCCAAGAAGCTTCGGTTACTTGTAATAGCGGGTGAGTATTAGAGGCCATAATTGTAATCTCGTCTCCAACAACCACGTTAAGCGATGCTGGCGAATAGTTACTGCCACTGGTAATAATTGTAAAACTTTCAGCGCTAACGTTTACAATGCAAGCACTTAGCAGT
>CALCGD010000312.1 GCA_937900875.1 uncultured Flavobacteriales bacterium | reverse complement strand
TGCTTCCATCCCAACGCAAAGAACCTGCGCCTCCTGTAGTGGTTGAACCAAGCCTGATGGCGCCCGCAACATCCAACTTCTGTGTTGGAACTGCAACATCAACACCAACATTCTGGGCTGTTAGAAAAAACGGAGAACCAAATAGTACAATCGAAGAGAATAGTAGCTTTTTCATAATGCTGCTCTTGGGGTGGATATGTTAGGAACAAATATGCGCTAATGGCTCATATTTAAATCTAGGCACCTAATAATTATGCAAAGAGTTTGTTGAAAAAATTAATTTCCCACCCCTCTTAAAGTAGGAGTGTTTCCAACTGATTAATTGCAGATTCAATTCCATTATTATCAGTCCCGCCAGCCGAGGCATACGTTGGTTGACCACCACCGCCACCTTTAATGTTTGCTGCGAGCGGCCGAATGAAATCTCCTGCTTTCCAACCTTTTGAATCAACCAAGTCTTGGCTAATTACAAGGTGTAGTCCGGGTTTGCCGTTAGTCAAAACGGCTAGTAATGCTACCAGGCCAGGTTCCTTTTTTAAGTCGAAGCATAGATTCTTGATTGCTGCAGCATCTTCTAATGAAATACGTTCATTAATTAATTTATAAGAGCCTTTGTCAACAGCCCCTTTGAGCAATTCATCTTTGAGTCCGGAAGCAGCTTTCGCGTTAAATCCTTCTATTTTCTGCTCTAGTTCCTTTACCTGGGCTTGTAATTGCTGAACGCTTTTTAGTGGGTCTTTTGTTTTGAGTAGTCTGTTTAGCTCATTAATTTCTAGGTACGCAGCATTAAGTTGTTCGAACGCCTTAACACCGGTAACAGCTTCAATTCTTCGAATACCAGCGGCTACAGAACCTTCTGAAGTAATCTTTAGAAGCCCAATATCTCCTGTGGCGGCAACATGAGTACCTCCACAAAGCTCGACCGAGAAATCTTTATCAAAAGTTATGACTCGGACCAGGTCGCCATACTTCTCTCCGAACAAGGCCGTAGCACCCATTTCTTTGGCAGAGTTGATGGGCACATTTCGTTGCTCGTCTAGTTGAATGTTGGCTCGAATTTGCTGATTGATTTTTGCTTCAATTGTTGCTAATTCCTCATCAGAAACTTTGCTGAAATGAGAGAAATCGAATCTTAAGTACTCTGGATTTACCAACGAACCTTTTTGCTCTACATGCTCTCCTAAAACATCACGTAAAACTGCATGCAGCAGGTGGGTGGCGGAGTGATTTAATTGTGTAGCATTTCGCTTTTCACGATTTACAACAGCGTTGAATGTTACTTCCGGATTTGTCGGGAGTTCTTCTACCAAATGCACTATAAGGTCGTTTTCTTTCTTGGTATCTTGGATGTAGATTTTCTGGTTTCCAGATTCAATATATCCTGTGTCACCAACTTGCCCGCCACTTTCCGCATAAAATGGAGTGATATTAAATACCAGTTGATAAAATTCTGAACCCTTGGCGGTTACTTTTCTATAACGAGTGATTACCACTTCCGTCTCAAGCAAATCATAACCCACAAACTCCTCTCGGTCATCTTGTTTAAGAACAGTCCAATCTGAACTGGATGTGGCGGTTGCAGCACGAGAACGTTCTTTCTGCTCATTTAATCCAGCCTCAAATCCTTTGATGTCCACAGTAAAACCTTGCTCGCGAGCCATCAATTCTGTTAAATCGATAGGAAAACCGAAAGTGTCATACAACTCGAAAGCAAATTGGCCATCGACCATTTTGCCTGTTAGGGTTGATACATGGTTGTTAAAGCGATCAATTCCTTTGTCCAATGTTCTCAAAAAGGAAGCTTCTTCTTCCTGAATTACTCGAGTAATCAACTCTTGTTGCTTCTTCAGTTCTGGGAAGGCATCACCCATCTGTGCAGCCAAAGTTGGAATCAGTTTATGCATGAATCCTTCTTTGAATCCTAGGAAACTGTATCCATAACGAATACCTCGTCTTAGGATTCGCTTTATTACGTATCCAGCACCGGAATTACTCGGTATCTGACCGTCTGATATAGCGAATGCTATTGCTCGAATGTGATCTGAAATCACGCGGATAGCCACGTCTGTCTGATTATCTGAGGCTGTATATGATACTCCACTTAAGTCAGAAATTTTTGAAATGAGGGGGCTGAAAACATCAGTGTCGTAGTTAGACGTTTTGCCTTGGAGCGCCATGCAAAGACGTTCAAATCCCATTCCGGTGTCCACATGCTTGGCAGGTAGTCCTTCTAGCAGTCCAGATGCTTTTCTGTTGAATTGAATGAAAACTAGGTTCCAAATTTCAACCACTTGTGGGTGGTCTGCATTTACTAAATCTCTGCCTGGTTTTGACGCACGATCAGCGTCAGAGCGTAGGTCAACATGGATTTCAGAACATGGGCCACAAGGTCCTTGATCGCCCATCTCCCAGAAGTTGTCCTTTTTATTGGCTCTTAATATTCGCTCTGTTGGTAAGTATTGCTGCCAAAGTTCTTCAGCTTCCGTATCTGCATCCAATTTATCTGAGTTGTCGCCTTCAAAAACAGTGGCGTAAAGTCTTTCGGGATTCAATCCGTAGACATCAACCAATAATTCCCAAGCCCAATCAATCGCTTCTTTTTTGAAGTAGTCTCCAAAACTCCAATTGCCCAACATCTCAAACATGGTGTGGTGATAGGTGTCCACGCCAACCTCTTCCAAGTCGTTGTGCTTCCCGGAAACCCGTAAACACTTTTGTGTATCTGCAATTCTTAGGTCTTTAGAAACGCGGTTTCCGAGGAAAATGTCTTTGAACTGATTCATCCCCGCGTTTGTGAACATCAGAGTTGGGTCATCCTTTACAACCATTGGTGCAGAAGCCACAATTCTGTGGTTTTTTTCTTCGAAGAAATCGAGGAATTTTTGGCGGGTTTCCTTACTGGTCATTTGTTTCTTTGATCAATTGGTCAGATCTGGTGGCTTAAGTACCTGTTAAATAGCTCCTTGAGCAATTTTATTAAATTCGCACGCCCACCTTCGCTTAAGGCGGTCAAAATTAAGGAATAGCAACGGATGTCTAAGGTCAAATTCCAGTTTGATAAACGCAC
>CALCGD010000311.1 GCA_937900875.1 uncultured Flavobacteriales bacterium | reverse complement strand
AAATCTGGAACGTTAACGTACGAAGCAGCTGATCAAGTAGTAAAAGCTGGAATGGGAATTTCTACAGCTATCGGAATTGGAGGAGACCCTGTAATTGGAACAACTACAAAAGATGCTGTTGAACTTTTTATGAATGATCCAGAAACAGACGCGATTGTAATGATTGGTGAGATTGGTGGAACGCTGGAAGCAGAAGCAGCTCGCTACGTTAAATCAACGGGAAATAAGAAACCAGTTGTTGGTTTTATTGCTGGGCAAACCGCTCCGAAAGGAAGAACAATGGGACACGCAGGTGCAATTGTTGGTGGAGATGAGGATACAGCAGAAGCTAAAATGAAGATTATGGCTGAGTGTGGAATTCATGTGGTAGCTTCTCCTGGAGATATCGGTGAAACAATGGCCAAGGTAATGGGCGTTACTGCATAGCGTATTAAGCTTCTAGTAATTTTAGGAGAAAGAAAAAAGGGCATTCCGATAATCGGAATGCCCTTTTTTCTTATCTCAAAACTGAGATTAATCGTACTTCTTCTTGCCTTTGTTAGCGCGCTTTTCCGCCTGTTTTTCCTTGGTGGTTTTGGCAGGTTCTTTCTTCACAGCCTTTTTGGCATCTTGTCCTTTTCCCATGATAAAATAGATTTTAGGTTAGACAATTTTAGGAAATTTTCGGTTCGAAAAACAGGATTGACGCCTACTTAATTTTCAATTCCTTCAATCGTTACCACGAATAACGACTTTACCGATAAATGGGCCGTTGGCGTAATGCCGGAATGCTTCGGGTAATTCTTCCAAAGGATAAATGCTGTCAACAATCGGCTTGAGTTTGCCAGTTTCGGTCAGAGTAGCCAAATAATTCAGGTCTTCTACATTTGGTTTATGAGCAAGTATTCCAACAATTCTCTTCCCGCGCTTCGAAATCCATTTTCCGAAAAGTGCCACCTTCATCATCAACAAGAGTGAGCCTCCAACCATCACAAAAGCACCTCCGTTGTTCAGTGCACGTTGATAATCTGATGTGGTTCTTCTTGCCACATTGTCAATGATTAGATCGTACTTCTTTCCCAATCTGCTAAAGTCTTCCTTCGTGTAATCAATTACGTGGTCTGCTCCCAAATCGATAAGGGATTGCAGTTTTTCAGGTCCGTCAACAACGGTTACTTCTACACCCGCCAATTTTGCTATTTGAATTCCGAATGTTCCAACTCCGCCTCCAGCACCGTTTATCAAAACCTTCTGACCTGCTTTCAGGTCACCATTCCAGCGTAATGCTTGCAATGCCAATACAGCAGCTTGCGGAATAGCGGCTGCTTCTTCGAAACTCAAATTTTTAGGTTTTAAGGCCCAAGCGTTTTCGTGAGATGCAGCATACTCTGCAAATCCGCCCCAATTGTAAGCTGAGACATCTCCGTAAACCTCATCTCCAATTTTAATACGCTTTACGTTCTTGCCAATGGCTTCAACCGTACCAGAAATATCAGATCCGAGTATTGGATGTTTCGGTTTGAATAGACCGAATATCAATCTGAAAATGTAGATATCACCTCGCAGGTAATCCCAATCCCAAGAATTAATGGAAGCAGCTTTAACTTTTACAAGCACCTCGTGATCTGTGGGTACAGGTTTTGGAACGTGACGAAGCTCTAGAACCTCCGGACCGCCATATTTCGGATTGACAAATGCTTTCATCTTTCTGCAATTTTCAAAACCACATTCCCAATTTTTTGACCTGAAAGAACATAACTGAAGGCATCTGCAACGGCTTCCATTTCATATTCACGTTCAATTAGCGGTTTGTAAACACCCTCTTTTAGCAACAAACTCATCATTTTTACAGAATGCGGTCTGTCTGACGGGAATGGGAAAAGCACGTGTTTACCACCAAAGTATTTTGAAAACAATGAGAGAGGAATATTCTCGCCATTCGGCCCAAGTTCAGATGAGATGTAAACGCCTTTCGGTTTTAGCAAAGGCTTACATGCTCCGAACGAGCTTTTCCCTACCATGTCGAATACAAAATCGAATTGCTCTTTGTCCTTAGTGAAGTCAGTCATTTGCCAATCAATTATCCGAATAGCTCCTAAACTTTTTACCAATAGTTCATTTCCTGTTCCGCATGTAGCGGTGACCTTTGCCCCAAAATGCGTGGCCAATTGAACACATGCCGAACCAATTCCGCCAGTAGCTCCGTGAACAAGAACGGTCTTTCCTTTCACATCAACTTTGTTGATCACATTATATGCGTAATGTGGACCTTCAATGCTCGAAGCCGCCTCTTCAAAACTTGCATTGTCTGGAATAATAGCAATCGCATCATTCGAGGGAAACGTCATGTATTCTGCGTAGGAAGATATTCCAAGATCATTAAATCCAAACACGCGGTCTCCAACTTTAAAATTGGTGACCTTCTTACCTAGCGCTTCAATAACACCTGCGAAATCAGTTCCTAAAATGGGGTTTTTGGGTTTGAACAAGCCCAAACCAAAACGCATAACAAAAGGCTTGGCCGTTAGATTAGCGCAATCAGTACGATTGACGGTCGCTGCATGCACTCGAATTAAAACTTCGTTGTCTTTGGGAGTTGGCTTTTCGAGCTCTTCTATCGTCAGTACATCTGGCAAACCATAGTCACGATAGATTACAGCCTTCATTTAGCCTCGGTTCAATTCGTGCAATGTAATCTCTGGCGGCATCCCCACTCTTCCAGGGAAAATAAGATAGCCCATTCCACGATTTACATACAGGTATTGCTTGGCTTCTTTATAGAGACCAGCATAACGCTTATAGAACAATTTAGCAGCGCTTATTTCTATTAACCCTGGAATAGAAATTCCAAACTGTCCACCGTGTGTATGACCAGAAAGGGTTAGGTCGACCTTGGTTTTCCCAAGAATATGATGATCGAAATGTGTTGGGTCGTGACTTAATAATATCTGAAATGGAACTTCTTGCATTCCCTCCGTGGACTTCGCATAATCGCCACGAGTTGGAAACCATCCTTCTTCAGTATATCCCCAATTTTCAACTCCAACAAGGCCGATTTTTTCCCCGTCCTTTTCCAGTACATCATGCTCATTTAAGAGCGGTTTGAAGTCCATTTTCTTGAAAATTTCAGCAACACCTCTTGAGTTTCTTGTTTTATCTTCTTCGGTCAGTTTTCCTTGTCTTCCCCAACCGTAATCGTGGTTTCCAAGAATGGCATATTTACCGCTTTTAGCTTCCAGTTTGCTGAAAACATCAATCCAAGGTTCTGCTTCGGAAGGCTCAGCATTTACCATGTCTCCTGTAAAAAATATATAGTCCGGTTTCAACTCATTAATCATCCGAACTGCTTCTTCCATTGGCTCAAAGTTGTTGTTGAAACTCCCAAGATGAAGGTCCGATACCTGAACAATCTTAACTCCATCAAAAGCTTTTGGGAGATTATCAAAACTTAAGCGATTATTCATAATTCGCCAGCCAAATTTGCCTTTGGTTGTACCCCAAAGCACAGAGCCGAGCACCAGACCACCAACGCTCATTGCAATGGCATTCATAAAGGTTCTTCGAGTCATTTCGCGGCTAGCCTCTTCACGAGAACTGCGGTAATGAATGTATCTGCCGAGAAGGACAAAATCCGCCAATAATTGAAAAATGCAGATAAAGAGAAGTGTAACTGAAAGTGTGATTGCCCCAATGACCGTGTAATCCATTAGGAACTGGTTCTCTCGAAAATCTGACCTATTAACTGCTAGATAGGAAGTAGATGCATAAATGAAAATCACGGTAAAAAGAAACGAACCTCGAAGTATCCATTTTGGGCCCGGAAGCATTTTGTGCGTCAGCACATGCACTGTTCTATATGAATATAGAATAAGTGCTCCAGTTCCGAATAATATGAGGTAATAAGCCAACATTTGCGTGCAAAAGTAACCACTTAACAAGGGTAGACTTGCTAATGTTTCTTAATTCGTAAACGGTCGGTCATTAAATTATCTTTGACGACTAATTCGAGTTCATTTATGGGTTTATTAGAAGGAAAAGTAGCCTTGGTAACGGGCGGTACGCGTGGCATTGGAAAAGGTATTTGTGCTCTGTTTGCCCAAGAAGGCGCTACGGTTGTATTTACCTATCTATCTTCTGAAGATAAGGCGAATGCTTTAGCTACAGCACTGAGTAGCAATGGAGTAGAGGTATTGGCGATAAAATCTGATGCTGCCAATTTTGAGCAGACCGAGGCACTCATCAATCAAATTGTAGAGAAATACGGACAGTTGGATGTGGTGGTGAACAATGCAGGCATAACGAGAGATAATCTCTTAATGCGCATGAAGGAAGAAGATTGGGATGCGGTAATTGATACCAATCTAAAGTCGGTTTTCAATATAACAAAGGCGGTGCAGCGCATTATGCTGAAACAACGAAGTGGAAGCATTATCAACATTAGTTCAATTGTTGGTGTTCAGGGTAACGCAGGTCAATCAAATTATGCTGCAAGCAAGGCTGGTATTATTGGCTTTTCAAAGAGTATTGCCAAAGAATTAGGCTCAAGAAACATTCGTTGTAATGTAATAACGCCTGGGTTTATAGAAACAGAAATGACGGAAACATTGGACGAGAAAGTTGTAGAAGAATGGCGCAAAAGCATTCCGCTTAAGCGCGGTGGTTCACCAGAAGATGTTGCCAACGCTGCTGTGTTTTTAGCGAGCGATTTATCGGCTTATGTTACTGGCCAAACAATATCGGTGTGTGGAGGAATGTTGATGTAAACGATAAGTGCAGATAGTTTTTCAATATCCAACTTGGTTTTTACTTCTGGCAATTGTAGCTGGGGTGGGCTATGCGCTCGGATTGTACTTCCGCGAAAAACGCACTGCAGAAATGCCGCTTTGGATGGTGCGCGGCTTGGCCGCAGTCAGAGGTATCACCATTTTCATTCTGGTTGTCTTGTTAATCGGCCCTCTAATTAAGTCTGTATCAAAACGTACAGAAAAACCGATTGTAGTCATAGCTCAGGACAACTCGTCTAGCATTCCGCTAAACAGTGATAGCGCTTTTTATCGTACTGAATACTTGGAAAGTTTGGCTGTTTTACGCTCTTCTCTGTCGGATGATTACGAAGTGCGCAGTTACACCTTCGGAAATCAGGTTCAAGAAATTGAGACCCCCGACTTTTCGGATGGAAGAACCGATTTGTCTGAGTTGTTTGAGGAGTTGGATAACGTTTATGCTAACAGAAATGTTGGAGCAGTGATTCTGGCATCCGATGGTTTGTATAACCGCGGTCGCGATCCAATTTACAGTCCTCTACATCTGAACACGCCTATTTATTCTATCGCACTTGGCGATACAAGCATTAAACGTGACGTGATTCTGAAAAAGGTAGACCACAACCGTTATGCCTATTTAGGAAATGAATACCCAGTTGAGATTACAGTTGAAGCCGAGAAATTTCAGGGCAAGGAAGTGACAGTTCAGCTTTCGGGGGAGCAGGGTATTCTTTGGGAACAACGCATCACTATCAATAGCAATTCATTTAGAAAAGTAGTATCGGCCAATCTCAATGCCGAAGTCCCCGGATTAAACAGAATTCGAGCAAGCGTTAGCGTATTGAGCGGAGAACTTTCGAGAAGCAATAACACACAAGATTTCTTTGTGGAGGTGCTTGATGGTAGACAAAAAGTGCTGATTCTTGCAGCCAATCCACACCCAGATATTGCGGCCATCAAACGAAGTATTAGTGGCAACGATAATTATGAGGTAGATGCTTTTGTGTTAGGCGAGAAGGAGTTGAATGTCGAACAATACGACCTAGTAATTCTTCATCAACTGCCACAAGCAGGTGGGATTGGGAGATCAGAAATGGACAAGGTTCGGGCTTCTACCGTTCCTGTTTTCTGTGTTGTAGGAGGAAAAACAGATTTGCGTTGGTTTAACGACATGAGTTTTGGATTGCAGATAAATGCTGCTCGTCAATCTAAGAATGAGGTATTACCCGTTTTTGCTAAAGGATTCTCGCTTTTTACGCTGGATGAAAATGTGCGCAGAATGCTTCAGCGGTTTCCACCTTTGAATGC
>CALCGD010000310.1 GCA_937900875.1 uncultured Flavobacteriales bacterium | reverse complement strand
CCTATTGTAGCCATCTTGCAATGCTGCCATTGCTTCTACATCGCTCTTAAATGTTGTCATGATTAGTTCTTATCCCAACGGTGCGCAAAAGGACAGTCCTTGAATGCTTCGTCTATTCTTATGTACGTTTTTGCTGCCTTGTCATTAATCCATTTTTCAATGGCTTTGTTTTTCTTTTCTGCCAAAGCTGCTAATTGAATACGCTGATAATCATCTTGCATATTTGCCACGTGCGGCTCTGTTTGAGATTTTAAAAAGAAAAGGTTGTATGCTTCTTTTCCGTCTGGCGATGTTGTTTTCGCTGCCTTAGAAATATCGCCTGGTTTCATGTTGTCAACTGTAAGAAATAACCGCTGATCAATAGAGCTTAGTTGCTCTGCATCAAAAACAGCAGCTCCTGTCATTGGGTTAAACATCATTCCGCCATTCATTTTACTGTCCTCATCATCGGAGTATTTTTCGGCCGCTTCAGCAAACGTCATTTTCTCTTCCATGATTAACGTATGAATGCTGTCCAAGAACATGCGAGCAGTTTCTAAATCTTCGGCAGAAGTTTTAGGTCGTATCAGAATGTGTCGCACGTTTATTTGTTCACCTCTTCTTTCAAGCATCTCAACAAAATGATACCCGAAATTGGTTTCGAAAACCTCAGAAACCGAGTCTTCCTTAAGGCCGAATGCTACAGCGTCAAATTCCGGAACCATCATTCCTCGTTTAAAAAAGCCAAGGTCACCACCACTTTTAGATGAGCCTGGGTCTTCAGAATAAAGAATAGCCAAGGCTCGGAAACTCTCGCCATCTAGAATTCGCTGTCTTAATTCTTCGGCTTTGTCTTTGGCAGTTTGCTTTTGAGCCTTGGTAATGGCTGGTCTGCGCATAATTCTACCAATCTCAATTTCAGAATTTATGAATGGCAAACTATCGGTTGGTATCTTGTTGAAATAGGCTCGAGTTTCCGCAGGGGTTACTTTGATGTCTCCAGTAATTAGTCCTTGCATTCTTTGTGTAAGAAGCTGCTCCTTAATCAGTTCTCTAAACTCATCTTTAATTTCTAGAATCGATTTTTCGTAGTATTCTTCTAGCTTTTCTTGAGAACCAAGTTGTGCAATGAAATAATCAAGTCTTCGGCCTAATTCGTCTTCTACCTCAGCGTCCGAAACATTCAAACTATCCACTTTAGATCGGTGAAGTAGGAGGTTTCCGTATAGCAACTCTTCAAAGAGTATGCAGCGGCTATCGTCATTTGGTTCGTAGCCGGATGCAAGCATTTGTAAATACTGAGTTTCAAGTTCAGATTGTAGCGTGATGCTACCACCTACAACCGCAATTACTCGGTCTATTGATTGCGTTTCTTGTGAAAACGCATAACTGCCAAATGAAATAGAAACGAGAATTAGGAATAATTTCTTCATGTTAGTTGTTCAGGATTTCGAATTCGTTTTTCGAAACCGCTTCATCGAAAATGTCTTTCTCCAATTTCTGAATCAGTTCAAGTTTTCGCTGATTCAAAAGTATGTTTCTGATGTTCTGTTT
>CALCGD010000309.1 GCA_937900875.1 uncultured Flavobacteriales bacterium | reverse complement strand
CTGCTCTAAATTCTGGTCTTCCACCTTCAGAGAAAGTACCAAAAGTTGGTTTTCCATGGCCCATTTAGAAATTATCTTCCTGATATCACCATCTAAAGCACCAACTAACCTATAGTTGTTACTACCAAGGTTTTCTACATCTTCAATTCCTACTATCGAGCGTAGAACATCCATTTCTACTGCATTCTCAAACTCAACCAAAATGCTTTGCAAGGAGCTGTTTGACATGTCTTTCACCGAATTATCGGTAACTAGTGTCCCTTTATTGATAATGATAACTCTATCCGAAACAGCTTCTACCTCTTGCATAATATGAGAGGAAAACATTACGGTCTTATCTTTTCCGAGCGTTTTAATAAGCTCTCTAATATCTACTAATTGATTTGGATCTAGCCCAGAAGTCGGCTCATCAAGAATTAAAATTTGCGGCTCATGTATGATGGCCTGAGCAATTCCGACCCTTTGTTTGTATCCCTTAGAAAGTTGACCAATTTGTTTGTGCTGCTCGTGTCCCAAACCCGTGAGATCAATCATGTCGCTTATTCGTTTTCCAACTTTGTCTTTAATACCATATAGACCACAAACAAATTGGAGATATTCTTTTACATACATGTCGTAGTAAAGCGGATTGCTTTCTGGCAAGTAGCCTACCATTTGCCTCACTTTCATAGAATTTTCTAAAACATCATATCCTCCCACTTCTACCTTACCTGATGAAGGTGGAATAAAGCAAGAAATAATCTTCATCATGGTAGATTTTCCAGCTCCATTGGGACCCAGAAAACCGAGCACCTCCCCTTTCTTCACTTCAAAAGACACATTATCTAGCGCCTTTTGTGTACCGTATAATTTGGTTACCTGACTTACCTTAATTGACATCTACAATAATTTGTGGGTGAAATTAACAATTGACCATCTTGCCTGAAGTATCTTTGCGCAGAATGAGTGAACGTATAAGTGGTACAGTTATTAGAAGCACTGGAACTTGGAGTTCTGTGATGCTTGTGGACGATACTATTATCGAGTGCCGGCTCAGGGGAAATTACCGTATCAAAGGACTCCGCACCACCAGCCCAATTTCTGTTGGAGACAAAGTAGAATTGGTGCTAGAACAAGCAGATTCCTCTCAAGGAATAATTGAGAATATCTTGGAACGAGAGAACTATATTATTCGTAAATCGGTGAATTTGAGTAAAGAAGCCCACATTATTGCTTCTAATGTAGACCAAGCGCTTATCATAGCAACAACCCACCACCCAAGAACATCCTACGGATTTATTGACCGCTTTTTATGCACAGCTGAAGCATACAGTATTCCTGCAGCAATTCTCATTAACAAAAGCGATTTGAACACTAAAAAGGCAGAACAAAAGGTTCAAGATGAATACATGAATTGTTACCAGTCTATTGGATATAAAGTTTTTACTGGCTCGGCTTTAAACGGTATTGGGATGGAGGAATTAACCAATTGGATGGAAGGAAAAGTTACCTTAGTTACTGGGCACTCTGGAGTTGGAAAAAGTACCCTCATAAACGAATTGCAACCCGATTTAGACATTCCTACTTCGGAAATTTCGGATGTACATCACAAGGGCATACACACTACAACTTACGCAGAAATGCATCCTCTAAAAACGAGTGGCTTTATTATTGACACTCCTGGCATAAAGGAATTTGGTATGATTGATATGCAAAAAGCGGAAGTGTCGCACTTTTTTCCAGATATTTTCAGAAAATCAGATGAATGTAAATTCAATAACTGTCAGCACATTAACGAACCTTCTTGTGCTGTTAGAGAAGCTGTAGAAACGGGTAGAATTCCACAAACGAGGTATTCAAGTTATATTAGCATAATTGAGAGCGTTAAATGATAGAATTCCTCCTTCATATTAGACATACTGGTTGGGAGGTAATAGTTGCTTTTGTGGCAGCTAACCTTATTGCTCAATCAGTTAAGATTCTTACCGTTGCCATAAGGAAGAAGACCTTTAAATGGACTATTTTGTTTGCTACAGGAGGTATGCCTTCTAGCCATAGTTCGACCGTAACTGCAATGGCTACAAGCGTTGGCCTAATAGACGGTTTTAATTCAACTACCTACGCAATGGCGGTTTGTTTTGCTACAGTAGTAATGTTTGATGCTGCAGGACTGAGAAGAAATGCCAGCAAACAAGCTATGGTGTTAAACCGAATGATTAAAGAACTTCTTTCGCCAGACAGTAATGTGCGCACGGTAAAACTTAAAGAGTTCTTAGGTCATACACCCACCGAGGTGTTGGTTGGCGCTTTGCTAGGAGTTGCTGTAAGCTTAGCCTTGCATTTTGGTCCAGATTTCCAGTTGGGAATCTTACACCATTGACATCCTTTTTTCTCCATTAATTAGTATCGAAAGACTTTTCTCATGTTAAGGTTTAGAGGTTATCCGATTTGTAACCAGTATTGAGTTTACATTTGGAGTAATACGTTTATATCAATGTTTACAAAAGAAGAATTAGAAAGCTTTAAATCTCGCAAGGAAGTGCTCAAGTTGGCGAAAGTCAAAGGAATTGACCTCAAAAAGCACATTGAAAATCGAGAATACGAAATAGAACTCGCCAAGTTGCAAGAGCAATTAGTTAGTCTCCAGCATTGGGTTTATCAAAAAAAATTAAGGGTGGCTATCTTACTGGAAGGAAGAGATGCTGCCGGTAAAGGAGGTACTATTAAAAGGTTTACCGAGCATTTAAACCCTAGAACCAGCAGGGTTGTAGCGCTTAACAAGCCGACTGATGTTGAAAAAGGACAGTGGTTTTTCAGAAGATATATAAGCCAGCTTCCAGAACCTGGAGAGATTGTTTTCTTTGATAGAAGTTGGTACAACCGAGCCGTGGTTGAGCCCGTAATGGGCTTCTGCGAACAAGAGCAGTATGACCAGTTTATGGTACAGGTGCCAGAGTTTGAACACATGCTTTACGAAGATGGCGTAATCATCATCAAATTTTGGTTTTCTATAACCAAAGAAGAGCAAGACAAGCGCTTCAAATCGCGGTTAAAAAATCCATTAAAGCAATGGAAATTCAGTCCAGTGGACCAAAAGGGCCAAGAGCTTTGGGACAAATACACCTATTACAAAGAACAAATGTTCACGCGCACGCACACCAATTTCAGCCCGTGGATTATTGTAAAAACGAACAATAAAAGAACAGCAAGGCTAGAAAGTATGCGTCATGTGCTTTCTAGATTTGAGTATGAAGGCAAATTAAAGGCGGGGTCTCTTCTTCAACCTGACCCTAACGTAATTGTAAGATACTATCGCCATGTCAAGCAAATTGATATCTGATTTAGAACTAAATCCAATTGTGGATTTAACCGAACAGGACGTAAAATTGCTCAACTCTAAAGTTGGGCTTAGGCAGCTTGTGCGGTCATCTAAGGTTAATATTAGAAAGGCCCTGAATTATGCAGAGTACGACATTACGCTCCGCAACCTACAGGCTGAAATGATTAAGCTTCAAACTTGGGTTGAGGAAAACGATCAAAAAGTGGTCATCATTTATGAGGGCCGAGATGCTGCCGGAAAAGGCGGTGCTATTAGAAGAACTGCAGCACATATAAACCCGCGTGCATTCAGAGTAGTAGCACTTCCAAAACCGACTAAAGAGGAAGCTGGGCAGTGGTATTTTCAGCGTTATGTGAGGCGACTTCCAATGCCTGGAGAAATCGTTTTCTTTGACAGAAGCTGGTACAATAGAGCCGTTGTAGAACCTGTAAATGGTTTCTGCACGCAAGAACAATACGACATCTTCATGGAGAATGTTAATGAGTTTGAGAAGATGCTTGTTCAAAGTAAAACTCATCTCATCAAACTTTATTTCTCTATTAGTAAAACCGAACAAAAACGAAGGTTTGATGACATTAAAAAGGACCCATTGAAACGTTGGAAAATGAGTCCTGTAGATGAACGTGCTCAAGAATTATGGGGAGAATACACAATGTATAAAAAGGTAATGTTTGAGCATACGGATACTGAAAGATCGCCTTGGACAATAATAGACGCAAACCACAAAATCAGTGCTCGCATCAACTCCTTACAGCATATTTTAGAACGAATTCCTTACAACAAGTAATCGATTAGCTTATTAGTCAATTGCATAATTTGGTTGCAATGGATTTTGAGCGAACTCGCAGGTTTGTAAAATTGCTTAAACCTTAAACCATGCAATTCAGATCTAGAGTAAGCGTACTGCTCATCTTTGTTATTATTGGATCATTTATTCCAATCTTTTTTCTTCCTGGCCAAATTGACGAAGGAGAACTACCGATGGTAATAGGCATTCTAGGTGGCTCTCTTCTGCTGATTTTGGTTGCATTGTTTGGAATGAGATATGAAATTGGGGAAACCCAGCTACGAATTAAACTAGGTCCTATTCTTTTTGGCAAACTACTGATTACGGAAATCACGAAAGTGGAGCGAACTTATAATCCGTTGTCCGCTCCTGCTGCATCATTAAAACGGTTGTGTGTAAAATCAGCCAAGCGTGACTTTCTCATCTCGCCAGCAGATGAAAAGGAGTTTATCCGCACTCTAAAAAGCAGAAACCCCAACATAATTGTTGAGGTTTCTGATAAAGATGATTGGTACCGATTTTGGGATTGGGATATTTAGCCTAACGCTGCATTACCATCATTTTAGATGTTCTAAAACTATCTGTGGTAATTGTAATGATGTACTGACCGTTAGAAACAGCGCTGCCGCTTTCATTCGTTCCGTCCCACATTATTCGGTTAAGCCCTACTCTAGTTAGGTTATTTGAAAACCGCTTAACTATCCTGCCTGTTAAGTCTCTAATTTCAATTGAACGTGCTCGGTCCGTTCCTAAATCGTATTCAATAAATGTGTTACCACCACTAGGATTAGGATAAACTCGCGTACGCAGTGGGTCATTTTCTGCAATTCCTTCTGGTTCTTGCGGTTCAGGCACAAACTCCAAGTTTGGAATTGGCAAAGGCTGATCGGTAAAGATGTAATACTGGCCCGGCTCATAAAACAAGGTCATATTGGTTTGGTTTACCTCCAACGGATCGCCTGTCATGTAATTGTACCAAGTTCCTGTATGCTGAAAATCGGGCGTCATGTCAAAACCTGTCACGTCAAAATTGGCTGTTACGCTCACCTTCATATCGGGGTGAGAAAGCCACATCCGCTTACCTGTTCCGCCAAGGTCTAAACCGTAATCCGTACACGAATAAACAGGCTGCATGTGCTTGAGCGCATTAATAGCGCCCCACGCACGATACAAGTCTTGTCTTGGCTCTTCCCAGAAATAATTCCAGCGAATTGGCTTAGCGACAGTTCTCGATAAGTCTAAACCAGATGGCCAGAAAATAGACACATCGTATCCAAGTTCGCCAAACTGCCAAATCATTTTAGGGCCAGGAACCAACGTAAACATTGCTGCGGCAGCCTGCATTCTGTAAAGCGCAGTGGTTGTGTCCGAGCAATCATGATCTGGATTTGATCCATTCCCGTAAGTAACGTTTTCAAACATCAACCTGTCCTCATCGTGGCTTTCCATGTAGCCAATTGCTCTAGGAAGATTCCATCCTTTCTCTTGATAACTCATTTGCCAACCCCAATCTGAATTAGACTGATAGCCCATTGAGGCTTGCTTGAATTGTTCTTGTGCCTTGCTCCAAAGCATAATGTTTCCATTTGCAAGAGCTGTCTCCTCTCCATTATCTCCCAAATGCTCCAAAATCATGTGGAAATCTGGAGAATATGACCAAACTGTATTTGTATAATCAAAGATGATATTCACTCGGCTTTGGTCGTAATTGGTCCAAGCGCCAATGTCATTTCCGCTATCCGTTTGAGTCAGTCCTTTAGATAAATCGACTCGGTATCCGTCTATGTTGAACTCCTCAATCCAATAGCGGAATATTTTGTGGAACATCTGACGCACGTACTGACTTTCGTGGTTAAAATCGTACCCAACACTAAAAGGATGAGTAGCAACAGCGTTGAAATACGGGCTATTCCATGCTGGTCGTTGAAGACCTGCGTCCCAATACATTTTCACGTAAGGATTACGCCCAAAAGCATGGTTTGGCACGATATCAAAAATCACGGCTATGCCTCTCATATGACAGGCATCAATTAATTCTTTTAGCTGATTAGCAGGGCCATATTTCTTGTCCACTGCGGTGAAGAAAATAGGATTGTATCCCCACGAATCGTTTCCTTCAAACTCAATAACAGGCATTAATTGAATCGCATTTACTCCGAGGTTTTGGAGATAATTGAGAGAGTCTATAATAGAAGTAAAACTTTTCCTAAAAGAGAAGTCTCTAATAAGCAACTCATAAATAATTAAATCCTCTTTGGCCGGACGCTCATACCCTGTTGCTTGCCATTCAAATTCGGGCATGTCCGTTTCAAAAACCGACACGTTTCCGTGAGTTTCGTCTGGATATTCAATCAAATTTGGGTAGATATTAGGATTAATACCTCCGTCACTTTGCTCTTCTAAAATTTTGTAGGAATACGGGTCGGCAATCTTAAACATCCCATCCACGAAATACTGAAATCGGTATTCTGTCTGAGACGTAATTCCGGTAAGCGTAATCCAATAACGTTCTCCATCTACCGACTGATTCATTTGAAAAGCAGGGTCAATTTCCCAATTGGTTTGGTCTCCTACGTAATAAACATCTTGCTTAAATGGAGCCCATAAACAAAGAGTAACTGTTGTGCTGTTGACAACAGTAATTCCAGGTTCAATACCAGCGGGAGGATCTTGAACAGTTGGCGCAGAAGTAACTACAAAATAAGTAGTATCGGTAATAGTTTCTCCACCAGACTGTACAGTGTAACTGAGATATGACTTACCTGCGGTAGTAGTATTAACAGAAGCCGATGCAGCATCTCCTAAATTTTGCCCAATGAGTGTACCATCTTGATAGAGGTTAATGAGGCTAGTCGCATTATTTGTTCTTACATCGAAGGTTAAATTGCCATTAGCTGCAACAAGTTTACCATCCGTAATTGGGTCTAAAATCACCGCATCTAAATCCGTAGTCGATTCAAAAACAGGGATGTACATATCAGAACCATTCGCATTTTGACCAACCAAACTTCCATCGGCATTTCTAAAAACCATGGCTAAGGCTTTCACCCCATCCCACGTTCCAGTGTTGTAGAAATTCTCAATGTTTATGCCCTTGTTGTGAACGCCACTACCTGCATTATTCATCAATTGTTCTGGCTCAGTCTCGTCCCATAGCCCTACCTGATTGTGCCAGTCTCCAGCATAATCGCTGTTAGACTTGATAAGCCCTGTGTGGATGTAGACCGGGTTTGTGCCAGCAAGTACAGCGTTTCCTTGATTACTATCAAAAGTGATTGTAATAGAATCCTCAACCGTGATATATGGAATATCGGTAGTTACAACCTGCGAAAACGCATGATTTGCAACGATTACAGAAATAGCAATTGAGAAAAAATTCTTCATGTTTTGGTCAAATTTCGGATCAGTGATTCACGATCAGGCGCTCTTGCATAAGAAGGCCAGCCGAACTTGTAATACTTACTATGTAAACTCCACCTCTGAGCGTACTCACGGTAAAGGGAAGGACATTCTTTCCTGCGTTCAAGTTTGTAGTTTGAGAATAAACAGTTTGTCCAAGTGTGTTTGTGATTTGGAATGTTGCCGAAGGAACATTTTCTAGCACGCTGATGCGAATCCGCCCTTCATCTGTCATTGGATTTGGACCAACAAACAAATCGTAGCCTAAACTGCGATCCTCGATTCCAACATTTGACTTTGTAAATGTTACGAATCCTGCATTTGAGTTATCCGTTGAATTGATAACTGAAGGGTTTGCTGTATTTACGTTAATGACGAAAATATCTTGACATCCCTGCTGATCACGACCAGAAGCTGAGCCATCTTCATTTCTAAATACCAAACCAATCATATGTACTGGATTGTTTGGATCCATTGGCGCAGAAACCGTAGAACCTTGTGTGTTTGATTCAGTGCTTACCAAATTAGGATCGCTGTAATAATCCTCCATAATGAAGGTTTTAGAATAGAGTCCGTTTCCAAGACTATCCATCAATCCTACGCCATCATCTTGTGGCGCCTGGCCCCAATTTCCTACCACATGTTGCCATACATCTGACCCAAATGGAAGAATCTGCTCCGCGCAGTAATCTTCTGCGGATTGAGTAGAAACCGAACCACGGTTTTCAGAACATGCCCCACTGTGCATGTAAATTTTATTCACCTGAGCAGGTCCGCCAATACCATCTCCAAGCAGATTACAATCCACATTAAACATGTCTTTAGTATCCAACGTAATAGTTACCTGCGTTTGTGCTTGCGCCCCAACAGAAGCAGCGAGTAACGCAGTAGATAGTATGAGTCTTTTCATAATTAGAGTTTTAGAATCCGTTTGTTGATAATACCTTTTGATGTAGCCACGTGTAAGACGTACAATCCAAGTGGTAGTTTGTTTATTGATATGCAGTGTGTGTTTTGAGTAGCAGCGATACGCATCAATCTTCTTCCCTGCAGGTCAAGAATTTCGATACTTAAAACCGTAACCGAGGCATTAGAAACTGATAACGTTATGTTGTTTGCCGTTGGATTTGGATAGGCAGAAAATCCAATTTCCGTTTTCAATTCTTCAATACCCACATCCTGAACTAAAACGTTTTGAGTTGCAGTGTCAGCGCCACATCCGTTTTCAGCAATCATTCTAACGCCAAATACGCTTTCCGCACCAAAATCGTATTGAACTGGAACTCCAGCATAAACTGTTTCATCTACGTTTCCGTCTCCGTCAAAATCCCAGTAAATAACGTCCGCGCCCGAACCAGTGCTTACAAACTCAATTGTTGTTCCCGCTACAGCAGAATACGAGAAGTCCGCTACTGGTGTAACACTAGTTTCAATATGAATAAGATCAATTCCGGTGCAGCCAAATTGGTCTGTTACTGTAACGGCATAATCGCCTGGCAAACTAACCTCCAATGTTTGTGAAGTTTCAGCAGTTGACCATTCGTATGAAGCGAATCCAGCACCTGCGTCAAGCGTAATTATTTGTCCATCGCATAGGGCTGAGTCTGGCCCTAGATTGACAACAATGCTACCTGTTCCAAACTCCACGTACACTTCATCCGTGCTTGTACAGCCTGTTCCATCGGTAAACGTTACCGTATAAGTTCCAGTTTGAGTTGCCGTAATACTCTGGGTAGTAGCGCCATTACCCCAAAGGTAACTTCCCTCACTTCCGAGAATATCCGCTCCCGTTACACCACCGAAATCGCAGGTATTCCCATTTGATGTATAGAGGAAAATGTCTTCGTCATTATCATTCTTGCCCGTTAAACTGGCATCTCCATTTCTGAACACCATCCACAAGCCGTTTACGCTGGTCCCTCCAGGATAGCCGTAATAGTTATCTACATGGATGATAATTTGCCAAAGGTTATTCCCGAGCGAAGTCATCTGACCAAGACCATCGTTCGCACCCCAATTTCCAATGGTGAATTCCCACCCTCCAAAAGGGATTGTTTGAACACCAGAGTGAAAATACACCTCGGCAGCACCAGTCAACCCAGAAACTCCCTGGTTAGCATCATAAACGATGCGCAGTGAATCTTCGGATGCAGTGCCCGAGCTAACCGCTGTTACGCTGATCGGGTTTCCATTGCATTGTGTAATATCTGGACCAACCGATACTGAACATTGGGCAAAACCAAGGTGATTTATAGCTAACGAGAAGCAGAATATGAGTAGTTTTTTCATTCAAAAAATACTTAGTGTCGTTTTAACACTTACTAATACAATATTAACAATTAACTAGCAACTTGTCAGTCATAAGTACCGGCTGCATTTAAGATTCTAAACCGATTATCTTTGGACAAACATGGATTTCAAACAAAGAGGGAAATTTGCCTGGCTGAGCCATTTGATGTATTCGATTAAGCATCGAGGACTGGCAAGCACTTGTTCTATGGGTTTGAAAGAATGGCAAAAAGAACGCGAACTAGGCATCAAAACCTTTGGCGCCCACGCCCCGGCAGAACTTTCAATAGAAGCGGATTCTAAAATGGGCGGCCATCTTTATCAGCCTTCTAGCTCGGTCATATTTGAGCGTGCGATGAACGCCTTGCCATACAATTTCAGCGATAAGGTTTTCCTTGATATCGGTTCTGGCAAAGGCCGTGCTTTAATTCTGGCTGCTGAAGCTGGTTTTAGAAAAGCGATTGGGATTGAATATGCAAATGAACTGAATGACATTGCCTACACCAACATTGAGAAGGTGAAGAGCAAATTCCCGAAAACTGAGTTTGTTTTGCAAGAAGGAGACGCATTGCAATACGATATTACTGAAGAGGTTGATGTCATCTACTTTTTCAACCCATTTGACGAGGACGCAGTACGCGGCTTAATGCTAAAGGTTAAGCCAGCATTTGAACGTAAAAAGCCCATTTATTTGGTCTACGTGCACCCGGTACATTGCAACGTTTTGGAAGAAGTTTTAGGTGACCCTACCTCTGTTGTAAAGAACTGGAAACAGATTCCAGATGTAGCTGTGTTTAGTAATCAAGCAAAACTTTAATGGCTTCTCCTACCCGCTCCTTACTCGGAATCATGGTTTCCTCCAAGATGGAATTTAATGGAATGGCAGGCATGTCTTCCGAACCTACCACTTTCACTGGGGCATCTAACCATTCAAAACAATTGTCTGCAATACGAGCAGCAATGCTTTGGGCAAACGAGTTTGAAACAGGTTCTTCGGTCACAACCACACATTTACCATGCTTCTTCACAGTAGCATAGATTAGCTCAATGTCTAAAGGCTGAAGCGTTCTTAAATCAATAACTTCTATTTGCCCTTTGAACTGTTTTGCAGCATTTTGAGACCAGTAAACTCCTCTTCCGTAAGTGATAACACACACGCTATCCCCCGTTCCAATCTTGTCAGCATCTGCTTCTAATGCAACACGACCTTTCCCGAATGG
>CALCGD010000308.1 GCA_937900875.1 uncultured Flavobacteriales bacterium | reverse complement strand
GCTGTATTCAAAATCGAAGCCTTTGGCAATCTGCACAAAGTCGGCATCGTTATCTCCCTTGTAATACAACTGCACCCCACTAGTAGATTGAGATTCGAAAATGACAATAGCATCTTCGCTCTCTGGTGTCCACGCATAATAGTTTCTGAGAGGCTCGTTTTTATTCCAATAAATGAGTTCGTCTTCTGCCTGAGAAGTGCCTAATTCGTGGTAATAAACCTTGTGGAATTCGTTCTTACCAGAGTAGTCTTTTCCATCTGTAGGCGCATCATATCTACTGTAGAAAAAGCCATTTCCTTTCCAAGAAACGCCAGAGAATTTCACCCATTCTATCACCTCTTCTAGGTCGGTTCCTGTTTCTAGGTTTGTAATGTGAATTGAATTCCAATCGGAGCCAGAAGCTGCCAATTGATACGCCATGTAGGTTCCATCTTTAGAAACCGATGTGCCCCCAAGCGCTACCGTTCCATCAGCAGAAAGGGTGTTGGGGTCGATAAGCACTTTAGGCGCTGCTTCTATCGATTCTTGCCAATACAAAACGCTTTGGTTTTGCACGCCATCGTTCTTATAAAAGAAGAATTTGCCGCCTTTCTTAAAGGGTGTTCCAAAACGTTCGTAGTTGTAGAGTTTCTCCAGTCGAGCATGAATTTTTTCACGGTCTTTTAAGCCTTCTAAGTAGGCAAATGTGACTTCATTCTGACGCTTTACCCAATCGGCTGTTTCTTCCGAATTATCGTCTTCTAACCAACGATACGGGTCGGCTACTAACGTACCGAAATAGTCATCTACAACGGTCGTGTCTTTTCGGGTTTCTGGATAGGTAAATGTTTGTTTTTCAGCTTGCTGACAGGCAACAAAACCGAGCAATACGAATGGTAAAATGCGCTTCATGGTCTAAAATTGGATTTCGAAGGTATCCAAAATTGACCATCAAAAACTAGTCGAGCAACGCATCATAAATCACCTGCTGAATCCGTGTTCGGATATCCATTTTCAGCAGTTTGGAATTTTCGGCATCTGGGTAAACCCGATTAGACAAAAAGATGTAAACGATGTTCTTTTCTGGGTCGGCCCACGCCATAGTTCCTGTAAAGCCTGTGTGCCCAAAACTGAGATAGGAAACGCATTCGCAGGTTGGCCCACCTTGTCCGCTGGGTTCTGGCTTATCGAATCCAATGCCTCTTCTGTTTCCGTTTTTACAAAACTGGCATTTGATAAATTCCTTGATGGTTTCTTCGGAGATATAGCGCTTACCGCCATACATACCGTTGTTCAAAAACAGCTGCATCATAATGGCTAAATCGTTGGCATTTGAAAACAGACCAGCATGACCGCCAACTCCACCCATCATGGCAGCGCCAGGGTCGTGCACATCTCCCTGCACCAGTTGCTTTCTAAACAGCATATCGTACTCGGTTGGCACAATGCGTTCTAATTCGATGGTGTTTCTCGGCAAGTAAGTCATGGTTTGCAAACCAAGAGGTTTATAGAAATTGGCTGCTGCGTAGTCTTCTAGCTTCGATTTGCTTTCTAATTCTATCACTTTTTTCATAAAGTAATAACCCAAATCGCTGTACTTGTACTGCTTTTTACTTCTCAGATTAGACTCTTTAATGATGTGGTACACAGAATCTGGATAGTCTTTTCTGAGGTACATGTTTTGTGCTACATGATGCGGGAATTCTGCTGACTCTGTATCTCTGTAATAGGCACTGTCTGGTCCTCCATTTTTGATGGTTTTGAGGTAGAAAGGAATCCAAGCCTGCAACTGCGCATAGTGCGCCAACATATCTCTAAACTTAATGTCCTTCTTGTTGGTGAATTTAAGTTCGAGCAAATGCTCAGACACTTTATCGTCAATGCTCACTTTCCCTTCATCTACCAGCTTCATAAAGGAAACCAAGGATGCTGCAACTTTGGTGATGGATGCCAAATCATATATATCCGTGAGCTGTACTTCGCGCTCGGCTGCATACGTATGATGGCCAAAGGTTTTATTGTAAATAACCACTCCATCTTTAGCAACCAAAAGCTGTGCTCCTGGAGTTGCTTTGGCCTCAATGGCCTCCATGGTTATAGCGTCTATTTGCGCCAATACTGTTTCGTCTAACCCAACCTGAGCAGGTTCTCCATA
>CALCGD010000307.1 GCA_937900875.1 uncultured Flavobacteriales bacterium | reverse complement strand
AGCTGGTAACTTCTCATCCTAAGCACACTTACGAGTTTGTGATGGGCGAGAAGAACAAAGTAGAGAAGCTGACTATAACAGATCCAGATGAGTTCTGGAGAAATTCGAAAGTGCTGGTTATCATCACTAACTAAAAGTGAATCGCACCAACCAAGTTCTACCAAACTTTAGGCTTAGCAATTTCAGACTGCATCTAGGTTTAAATGAAGTTTTTTGGTAACCATGAATGCACGTGATTTTGCAAAAGAATTTCTTTTACTAGAAGTGGTTAGCATGCATAAAGCTGGAGTTAAACTTCACCTGCTTTCAGCCATGCTTCACGGAATTGAATCTGCAGGGGCTATGCTTGACTCTCTTCCATTTAAAGCTAAAGGGCAAGGAAGAAAAAGGTTTGGGCTGGCTCTAAAAAAGTTATTTCCTTCCAATTATCAATTGGTAAACAGTCAGTTAGATCTTTACGGTGTACTGAGGAGTCACATGTCGCATACAATGCTTCCGGCCAAACAAGTTATAGTTCACGCAAATTCGATGGAGAGGCATCTATCCTTTGATGACAGCCTTTTGAGCCTCAGTTTAAACGCGTTTTACCAGGATTACCGCGCTGCTATACTATCATTGATAAATCAGCTTGATTCCGGGAAGCTGAAAAACAAGCGAATCGTATTTGAAAATCTTGAATTGATTCTCGAAAGGAAATAGATTCACCTTTCCATTTAAACACGGTTTAAACCTGTTTTTCACTTAGCTGATTCTAAAAAAACATCTTGGTCTAAATTGGCTTTTTAGTCATTGCGCTTTCTCGAAATACACCAACTGCCAAGAACAAATGAAGCAGCACAACAAACTTGAGCGAATGATGTAGCAACTGCGGTATATAATTCCAACCTACAAGCATTCCTACATACAATGCAATCAGAAACAAGGCGTAATGCCGAGTCCATTTCGGACGGTTTTTCTTTAAAAGAGCAAATCCAAAAATGGCATTGGTTGGCAAAGACCACAGGATATTCCAATTGTAATCGGCAGAATAGTGATCGGTTATAAACCAAAGAAATAGAGCGTTCCAGCCAATAAAACTGAACAGCATAAAAACTAGTCCGTCAAAAATTCTTGTTGAGCGATTAGCAGCTCGAAAAATGGTGATAAACACTGCACTGAAAAGCAAGAATGCTACGAATACAATTTGTGGGAAAAACCAACTCTTTTTTGTTACTACTTGAGCGGCCTCAAAGGTTAATTGTTTTTCTTTTACCAAAGGAATTTTGACTCCATCTCGAAGAATAGAGGCGTTATCAAAGGCTTTCTCTAACTCTTCTGGCAAGTACATGTATTGAGCTGCAGTAGCTGGCTGGTCAATTATTGAACCTAAGCAAAGATCAATCCCTAGATCGCCCCAAGGCTGCTGTTTTAGCATGTATATATCAGTAAGCTCTCTAATAGATAATCTTTCTACACCCAGAAAAGTTGAATCGAACTCAATGCCGCCTACAAGTGCGTCTTGTATCACATCCCTCGGACGTGTGGAGCAATTATCAAAAAAATAATCATACAAATAATCTCGATTCTCCTTTTTTGCATTCCAAAGAAGTTTGTCAAACAGCGCTTGTTTTTGCGTAAGTGTGAGGTCGAGAAATTGCTCTCGAACCGACCGATTATAATACTGATAAGCCCTAATAAAATTGGAATATCTGTTTGCCGCTACCATATAAAGTAGCCGACCTTGAACAAAATTCCAGTAGAAATTTGGTTGGTCAAAATCGAACGTTCCATAGTTGTACACCACATCCAAACCCAAATTAGAATCGGAAATTCTTATGGCAGTGTGGCCAAACGCCTCATACAACTCCTCCCCCGGACCACAGGTCACTAGTGAAACTTGACTTTCTTCGGTAAGTTGAAAATCTTGCTGCGCCCAAGTAATCGTGGGCAGAAATGCGATCAATAGGATTAAAACCTTCTTCATCCGTCAAAAATAAACTACCTTGATTCTAACGTAAGCTATTGGCATGCTAATTGCCTTCAATTACGTGAATCACGTATATTTGTTAAATATTAACCAAACCAATTAAACCCATGCTTAAAGAATTTAAAGCTTTTGCCATGAAAGGCAATGTTATGGACATGGCTATCGGTA
>CALCGD010000306.1 GCA_937900875.1 uncultured Flavobacteriales bacterium | reverse complement strand
TTCCGAGTACCGAACGTTTGGCGGTAGACCTTATTTCTGGAGAACTTGGCGCAACAGTACGGTACGGAGAAGCGCACCAAAAAGGCGACTTGGTTATTAACCTAAGAGCATCTTACCAGATTCTAAAACAGCTGAAGGCGACTTTCATCGTGAATAACATCAGCAATAAAATCTATGCTTACCGACCTAGTGCGGTTGAACCAATAAGAAACTTCACAGTTAAGTTAAGTGCTACTTTTTAGACCTACTTCCGGTATGGAAAGTGCCCGAAAATGGGCTTAATTCTGTGCCAATAAAAATGCGGTAGTAGTAGCTGGCGTTGTTTCTTAATCTATCTAGTTTGATGCTGGCTAGATTCGATTTTCCAACCGTTTTTCCGAAGAAAATAAACGCACTCCTATAAGTCGTGTCTTCCGCTGCATGAACCGAAATTACACAAGCACTATCAGTGTTAAAAGTGATTTGATAAGTGGCACTGTCTAATTGAGACAAGGACGGAAAGCCAACAATAGTTTGGGAGCTGACGCTTGAAGATACTAGCCCAAAGAAGAGGACATATATTATTCGCATGGTTGATTTACGCACCTTTCCAAGGCCCAGTTATAGCAAGCGTTAACCCTGCATGCTGAATGTTTACAAACATGGTTTTACCACTTGGTGAGAAGCAAACTCCAGTAAATTCCGATTCATGTCCAACCGAATGACCAAAAGTGAAAATGTGCCCCTCAGGAGTTACGCCTCTTAGGTAAGCATCAATGTCATCTTCGCAAAGCATTACATCGCCCCAAGGTGCCACGGTTAAGTTGTCGCAATACTTCATAATGTCAACGTTATTCGGCTCAATGAAGAGTTCCAATTCTCCGCCATCAATGTCTTTTGGGTCAGGAGTAAATTTGAAAACCTGACCCTTCAAAAGGGCCCCTCCGTTTGTGCAAGCAAAGTAAAACACCCCTTTGTCGTACCAAATTCCTTCGCCCCTGGCAAAAAGAGCGGCTCCTTTTTCATGACCTCTAATTCTAAGGTCATCATCAGGTGCATCAACATTATCCAAATCAATCCACTCGGCTTTTAGCGGAATATTGGGTTGAATATCTGGGCCTATTGTTTCTGGCCAATTTCGCGTATCGTGCTTTGGCGAGTTCTTCACAACCAAAGCCTGTAGTTTTCCACCAGAGTGGAGGTTGTCTTTCTTATTTGGAATAAATCGGTAAAACAATCCGTCATGGCGGTCTTCCGTTAAATAAACAATACCAGCAACGGGGTCGTATGCAACAGCTTCATGATTGAAACGCCCCATTTCTTTAATTGGTTTTGGCGCAGCTCTCATTATTTCCGAGGTTGCAGGAACCTCAAAAACATAGCCATGGTCTTTCTCAACGTTTCCATCAAGGTCGCCAGCATTTGTCACATCTTCTTCACATGTAACCCAACTGCCCCAAGGCATTGGACCTCCAGCGCAGTTACGGTAAGTCCCGGCTAAACTGAGAAATTCCCGTTCAACCTCCATTGTTTTCTCGTTGTAAATAAGGGTGGTTGTACCGCCCAATCCAGGGAATTCACCTTTTGCAAATTCGTAGAAATCATCTTTCGGAATGGCACCGAGGTTTATGTTATCCGCACCAAATGCACCGAGCTCCTTGTCTGTCGGAACAATTTCATGATTCCGGATGATAATGACCTTTTCGTCTTGTCCCGGAAAAGTGGCCATGCCATCTGGTTTTCCAGGTACAATAAGACCATCATCCATCGGGTCTCCTTGCGTAGAAATTACTTTGTAAGAAAAGCCTTCTGGTAAGTCAAGTACTCCAACAGGATCTGGAACCAAAGGACCGTAATCCAACGCTTGCGAAGCTGCTGATGAACTTGAACCCGAACCTCCTGGACTACAGGCATAAAGTTTTAAACCCATAAACCCTAGGCCAATAAACCCACTAGTTCTTATAAAATCTCTTCTGTTTGGTGCCATTGTTTTTTGCTTAATTCTCGCAAGTTAAGACACACTCCGTCACTTCCATTGCTCGACCCAAGCAGCAGCCTGTGCTGAGCCTGCCGAAGTATATCGAGAAGCAAACGAAAACACCGCGAACTCTATCCTGAGCAAGATCGAAGGGAAGGAAGCGTCTCATTATTATTGCCCTTGGGATGGCGCGCGTTTAGCTTTTCGCGTAACGCGTGCTGTAAAACCGTCTTAATACAAACAAGATACTAAGGTTGGTCGTAGACCAATCGTATCATGTTCCACACAAGTTGTCCTCAAAAAAGCGAATCACTTGTACGGGGGCACCCCGTCAAACTTTCCAGAAATGTTGTCTACTACAACGTTTCCTATCCGAGATTTTCCCAATTTCACACCAAAAAGGGCCGATAGCAAGCGACCCCTACATTTTAAAAGTTCCAATTCAATTTCATTCCACCTTTATAAACCTATTGCGGTAGCGTACTCCTGCAGCTTGCTCGTCTGCCACGTAAAACATCCAAAGACCGCTAAGTTGGGCTTCTATTGTTTCATTAGGTGCTTCCGGAAAATAAACGTCTACCAAGATTCCGCCATAATTAGGCTCCTCCCAATCAAAAAACCTGCAACTAACTACAGAATCTGAAGGGCCTACAGACGTTTGACTCAGGTGGGAATTTCTTAAATGGTAACATCCAGAAGCAATCACACCATTAATGTTGAAGCAGATTTCTGCGCTATCTACCGATCCATAAACATAATCTAGAATTTCAAAACCTGACTCTTGTTCCCCAGGGTAGATGGAATCTACAATTTCCCATTCCTCTTGCAACCAAGACCAGGACCACTTTATCGTGTATGCCCATTCCCATCTACCGAAGCCAAGACTATCCTCAGGAGTACTATGTGCTTCCACGGTGGCAACAGGGCATGGTTCCTGCTCCATATCTTCATTGCAGCCCAATGAACAAACCATCGCAAGACCCAAAACTAAAAAGGCGTTGTTCGTTCCAGTTTTCATCTTTGTTTTATCACTAACTGACTCTCCATCGAATCCTCAAACCATAACCTTAAATTATACGTTCCTGCTGCATACTCATCCAAAACCAACACGTTCTTTTGTTGACCGAATGTACCTGATGTCAAAACTTTACCTACAGCATCAAGCAGATCATAATGTAAATCCTCACTCTGGCTACCCGATCCAGTTAAATCAACATGAAGAATGTTGCCGGTCAGAGGATTAGGGTAAACCGAATAATTGATTCCGTTTTTCGCAACATTGGATGTTATTGAATTAGAACGCATGTTGGTTATTTCCACTTCAACAAAATTACGCTTCGAATTTTGTGAGGCGGATAATTCATTGGAATTAGGATTTGTTAGCCTAAATGGGTTGGCTATTTCTTCCGTTCTAAACAACAGACATGGTGTGGCATCAGAAAACGGAAAATCAGGAATTCCCAGATCAGGAAATGGCAAAGTAAACGACCCAATTGCGTTGGTGGATGTTGGAACCGGTCCTGCGAAAGGGGTGGAGGGCTGATCCACAAGGTAAAAACCATCATAAAACCCGGTCATATATACCATGTTCGGGTTCAATCCTGTAACTTTTAATGCGTTAACCCCCACAGACTCGTAAGAAACGGCTTCAGCAAATCTATAATTAACCATTCCGTTATCTTCTGTCCAAGCTTCTTCGTCATCAAAGTCGTAACAAGCAGTTCCCATCAGGTTGTTTTCTTGAGCCTCTGTAAAAAAATTATACGTTCTGTTCTGAATAAACCCTGTGGCCTGCAAGCCATCTCCCCTGCGCAGGTAAACCATATCGGCACGGTGGTCGTCATTCGTAGTTGCGGTGTCACCGTCATCTCGGGCAGAACGCCCAACCGTCCAATTCTCTCCATCAAGATCAAGATCTTCCATATATAAACGTAGGTAGGCTTCATATCTGGCCAGTTGGGCATTCACATCCTCGTCCCACTCATCATTGGCCCTTACCCAAGGAAGTCCTGCACCTGCGGCTCCCGTAAAAGCAGAGGCCATCAGCGTGCGTACACGTTCAATAGAGTTATCATAAGGATCAAGCTCGCATGGCGGGTTACCATCCACTCCATTGTCCGTTTCGCTAATCAAAATAGGCTTAAAAGCGCCAAGTTGATCTAACATTTTTGCCTGAATGTTGATGATTCCTCCTTGCATACTTGTGTATCTATCGGGACCATAAGCATAGTCATGAAAAGAAAGAATATCAATGTAAGGAGAACTCAGCGCATCATCGCCATATTTATTCTTCATCCCCGTGTAAGGC
>CALCGD010000305.1 GCA_937900875.1 uncultured Flavobacteriales bacterium | reverse complement strand
AAATTAAGGAATAGCAACGGATGTCTAAGGTCAAATTCCAGTTTGATAAACGCACACTTACTTACCGTAAGGTTGAGATAGGTGCAAAGCAAGTGCTAGCTAGAGTATTTGGCTATTTGGCTGCTGCTTCTGTGTTTGCTGTGATTGTGGTTGTGGTGTTCTCTACATTTTTTGACAGCCCTAAGGAAAAGCAGCTAAAGCGAGAGATTAGTCAGCTTGAGTTGCAGTATAAATTGCTCGGGAATAGAATGAATAGGGTGGATCAGGTGCTGGCAGAATTGCAGGCGAAAGACGATGATATTTATCGCGTCATTTTTGAAGCAGAGCCTATACCAAGTACGGTTCGAAATGCAGGATTTGGTGGTGTAAATCGTTATCGAGAATTAGAAAGGTTAGAGAATTCTGAAATTGTAATTGGAACTACCAAACGGCTTGATGAATTGACTAAGAAATTGGTTGTTCAGTCTCGGTCGTTTGACGAGGTAATTGCATTGGCTAAGAATAAAGAAGAGATGTTGGCAGGAATTCCTGCTATTCAACCTATCGCTAACGAAAAATTAACGAGGGTTGCTTCGGGATTTAATTATAGAATTCACCCCATTTATAAAGTAAGACACTTTCATACCGGAATTGATTTTGCAGCACCCAGAGGCACGGAAATTTATGCTACTGGTGATGGCAACGTTGAGAGTGTGACGATGAAATTACATGGTTACGGCTACCATGTGGTTGTTGATCATGGATACGGATATAAAACGCTTTATGCCCATATGAGCAAGTTTAAGGTGAAGGAAGGGCAGCAAGTTAAACGTGGAGATGTGATAGGATTCGTTGGAAGTACAGGTACCAGTACTGCACCGCATTTACATTATGAAGTGATTAAAAACGGGGAAAAGATTAACCCAATGAATTTCTTCTTCAACGACCTTACTCCAGAAGAATATGAGAAGGTCATTGAATTGTCATCTCGTTCTAATCAATCCTTTGATTAACTTCGGAAATGGCTCCATATAAGGAAAAACCAATCACAAAGCTTTATTACTCCATTGGCGAGGTGGCCAAAATGTTCGATGTAAATACATCGCTTGTTAGGTTTTGGGAAAAGGAATTTGATATTCTAAAGCCTAAGAAAAACGCAAAAGGTAATCGCCTGTTCACGCAAAAAGATGTGGATAATTTAAAGGTGATTTACCATTTGGTAAAGGAACGTGGCTATACGTTGGACGGTGCAAAAAGAAAGCTCCGCGAGAATAAAGGAGACACCATACAAAACGAAGAGATTGTGGAGCGCCTTAAAGACATTCGTGGGTTTTTGGTAGAACTTCGGGACAATCTTTAATTACACTTGAGGCATCGTTGCTTTTGCTCTAACTACTTCGCCAAATTCTTTCCCAGAAGCTTTTGCCTCTGCCCAAGAAACAAAATCGAAATACTCAAAAGCACTGCTTTCCAGTTGGTCGTCTTTTAAATCGCGCATTTTCTCTAGAAACACTTCATACTGCTCATTTTCTGTAATCTTATCTGGCGATTTCAACAGTTTTCCGATCAGCTCTAAAAACGAAGTTTCGAACTTGAAATAACGGTTTCGAGTGCTCAAATATCGCTGAGTAGAACGCAATGCATACGGCAGCAGATTCTTGTTATTCAATTCAATGTGAATCAATAGATTGAGCAACTGACCGAAGCAATAGATGTCCAGGCTTTTAGAAATGTCGATGTCATTTAATAGTCGGTTTGTCCATCTAAGTGCATCATTGTACTTCTGAGCTCCGAAGTAAATGATTGCAATGTTGAAGTAGAAGAACGCCTTTCTAACGCTATTTAATTTATGCTCATAAAGCATTAATCCATTCTCGATTTGCGGAATAATTTCTAGACCTTTTTCAAATTCTCCTGTTAAGAAATAGATGGTTAATTCTATGCTGTTTGCGCTTGAAAAAAGCTTTATTTCTAAGTCTTCATTGTTCTTGATGTCCATTGTTTCAGGCAGTCCTCGTAGCTTCTTTAAGTAAAAGAAAACTGCATCAAAATCTTTTAGTTGACTAGCTACGTAAACAATGTTTGTTAGAATGGAGAAATAGATATTCGGCTCCTCCAGAAACTTATCCAGGTTAGCCTCAATATGATCTACGTTAGCCTTTAAGTATTTAAACGAATTGGCGTAGTCTCCAACACCAAAATAGTACGCGCTGTATATATGGTTGTACAGGTATTCTGATTGATAGAACAAATGCTCAGGTTCGCGATCGATGAGCGTATCGTCAATAATCGATTTTAGCTTGGTCAAGCCTTCTTCTGTTCTTGCTTTTCCGCGCTTGTTTAGAATGTTGAATAACCTGCTTTTAACGCCCCAAAAATCATTGTAAACCTCTATCAGTTTTGTGATGCGAGTATTCTCGACCATCATTGCTTCAAGCTCATCATCGCCAATGTTCTCGTAATTGTCCTTTTCAATAAGGAGTTTTTCCCACATGAAAATCTCTAAAAGGGAAGTGTGCTTGTCATATTTATAGGCAAGTTTTTTCGCTCCGTCAAGTAATTTTTGGCTCTGGCCATAAAGGCTCTTTTTGTACAAGATTTCAGCACAATGCAATGTGCGCTTCAGCTGTGCGTCAATGGAGCTGTTAGAATGGTAAGCATCAAGTGCTCTTAAAATCACGTCATACAACCTCGTTTTCGCAATCGGAAGTGATCGTACTAAGGTTGGGTTCTTAAGACTTTTCTTGAGTAGCGTCTCGTCATATTCATCTTGTTTGTCGATTGCATCGAACAAATATTGGTGGTTGTTCTTATCGCCAGCCTGTTTAGAGGTGTAAACCTTGAAGTACCGTTTCTCTGCCTTAGATAGAGATCGAATCAACTGAAAAACCTTATCTGATGAAGTCTTAGACATGTAATTTAAATTAACGGATTTGTAAATGTAATATTGGTTAGACTAGTAATTAATGAGCGGTAGTCTTAGGTACGTCTAGCACTTACTGTAACCACTGGATGGTCTTGAGTTGTGCTTGTGTTGCCTCATTTTAGCTCTTTCGTTGCTGATCTGAATTCCGTATCTTTAAGTTAAACGCAAAAATCTAACGGTTAGACATGTAATTATAGAAATATCAGCAGTCACTTTAGACCTTTGATATGTAATTATTGAGCGTTTTGTTGAAATAGCTTAGAAGTGTAATTGAAAAGCAAGTCAATATCTATGTTAACCTACTGATAATCAGATAATTGAATTTAAAATGAACGGGATTACAATCGTATTGAGGTGTATAGAATGGTCA
>CALCGD010000304.1 GCA_937900875.1 uncultured Flavobacteriales bacterium | reverse complement strand
GTCAAGTTTCCAAGATGGGCTGCTAACCTAAACCTATACCGAACAACTTGGGAAAATCGCCCAGTTAAAACCACCATTGCAATTGGAGGAACCCCAACAACCATCAACATACCAAGCATTGGTTCTGTGCACCAAGGAATTGAGGTGGATGCCGTCTATAAAACACCTTGGTTTTTTGATTTAGAAGGATTGATTTCATACGGAGATTGGCGCTGGAAAGGAAGTGCACTTGCCTATTATTATGAAGAAGGGAATGATAATGCTGTAGATTCTGTTGATGTAGATGCTGACGGAGTGCATGTAGGAGATGCAGCACAATTTCAGGTGGCAGGTAGTATTAAAATTAAGCCTGTTAAAGGGGTTTATATTAAAGGTCAGCTTACTTACTTCAATAACTATTTCTCAGATTTTAATCCGCTTGATTTGCAAGGTGAAAACCGAGGGCGCGACTCTTGGAAAGTGCCATCATATTACTTGTTAGATATTCATGCAGGCTGGACTATTAAGCTGAAAAAGATGGACGTGATGCTACGCGCAAGTGTGCTTAACGTTTTAGATAGAACATACATTTCTGATGCCCGAAACAATGCCGTTTCAGGTACTCAAACATTCGATGCCACAGCAGCCCAAGTATTTATGGGTCAAGGAAGACGATGGACTGCTACCGTTGGCGTAAAATTTTAAATAATGAACATGAAAAACCTATTTACAATGATTTTGGGCGGATTGGTTTCCGCAACCGCTTTTGGGCAATCAACCCTCCCGACAGCTTGGAATTTTGATGACCCACAACCAACTGGTTGGACGGAATCACTGTCAAACAATCCGGGTAACACACGTTATACGAATGGTGCTGTAGGTGCCGCTTGCAAACTAGATGGCGATGACGAATATGTTGTGGTAAACTTTAGTGATGTTTGCGGAGGTGTAACGTATTATTTGATTGGACAAGGCAGTGCATCAAATGATGTATTCACCGTTGAAGAATCTGCCGATGGTAATACTTGGTCAGATTTGCGCGTTTTTCAAACGGCAGATTTAAATGCTGCATCCACATATACCGAGTTCACTGATGTTCCATTGGCAACAAGCAGGTACATCAGATGGTATTTTACCGAAAAACAAAGCGGTAGAAACGTAGGATTAGATGAAGTAGAATTGATTGCTCAAGTGCCTACCAACTCTCAGGAAATTGGTGTGAGCAGCGGAGTAACTCAAATTGTAAATAATGGAACTTTTGTTGTTGGAAATCAGGCAACCGTCACTATCAGCATAGAAAACGACAATCTCTTTGGAGGAACCGATTTGACCATTACAAATGTAACTCTTGGAGGGGCGAACGCTGCTGATTTTTCTCTTGGAGTAACGCCTACAACCGTTGGTGCTGCTGCAGTAGAACAGTTCGATTTGAACTTCACGCCTGGAGCTCAGGGTGGTCGTTTTGCTACACTTACAATAGAGAATGATGATGCAAATGGAGATGAAACAACCTTCGTAATCAATCTGTATGCAATTGGCGGAGATTACGCTACTGAACCTACAAATGCTCCAACTAACTTGACTTTCTCAAATATTACTTCTTACGGTTATGATGTAAGTTTTGATGATGCGTCAACAGTACCAGAAAATTACATTGTAATTAGAGGAATTGAGACTCAATTCTTGGGTTTGCCTGCGGATGGTTCGACTTACGTAAAAGGAGACTATATAGATGCCTCAACACAAGTAGTTCATGTGGGTCCAGCTGGTTCGTTTAAGCCTTCTTACAATGTAGCTGATAGAACGTATTTCTTTTCGGCTTACGCTTTCAACGGTCCTTCTGGATATGAGAATTATTACACATCAGCACCACTTGATGGGTCGGTTACAACACTCGGCAACATGGCAGGTAATTACTACGCTGGAGTGGATGCTAATCAGACGACTTTCTTAACTGATTTACGATCGACTATTTCTGCTAGTTATAGCCAGATTTACTACAGCAATTACGCACCCATTATGATTCAAAAGTTCGCTCACCGAGATACTACAGGAGGCGCCAAGGTTGTAACGGGCGTGTATTCTGGTTACCAACATATCTACCCTGGAGCTTTCTTTTATGATGTCTTGAGTAGAGAGCATTCTTGGCCTTTTAGTTGGATGCCAACTTGGCCAGATGAAGACACAGATGAGTATTCTGATATGCACAATTTGTTTCCAACTCATCAAGACAACGCCAACGCGGTTAGAAGTAATCGTCCGCTTGGTGAGGTAGCGGTTCAAGCAAGTTCATTTCTTGATGCTCAATATGGTGATGATGCCATTGGAAACCGTGTGTACGAACCAAGAGATCAACATAAAGGAGACGCAGCAAGAGCCATTTTCTACATGGCAACCAAATGGAATGGTACTGGAGGAACTTGGGAACTACCTAACCCAATCGACTTTATCGTTCAATACGGACAAGATCAAGACGTGCTGAAGCAGTGGCACTGGCAGGACCCGCCAGATGCATGGGAAATTGCACGTAATGATTTTATTGCAAGCGAACAGGGAAACCGAAACCCGTTTGTGGATAGCGTGAATTGGGTGTGCTACATCGATTTTGACAGCATGACCTACTTGTCAAATCCATCTTTTCCTTGCAACACTACACCAGATGGAATTGAAGAGCAATTGGAAGGTAATTTCTCAGTTTCTCCAAATCCAACCGATGGGCAAACTACTTTGAATATTAATCTGACAAGTTCTCAAGCATTAACCATTCAGGTAATGGATGTTACTGGCCGACAGGTTTCGACAACAACAGGTAATTACAATGTTGGTTTGTCTAAAGAAACGTTTGATTTTTCTCGATTAGACGCTGGTATTTATCACATGATTTTGAGAGGAGAAAAAGGAAGCACTGCTTTAAAAGTGGTTCTTCAATAAGTCCTGAATTCTGAATTAAGAGAAAGCCGATAACCCGTTGGGTTAGCGGCTTTTTCTATTTCAATCGATGAAACTTTTTACAGCCGTTATAAACCCGTCAGGGTCTTGCGCATGTACCCAGTGGCCCGTAGTTAAACCTTTGAAAGTTGTGTTTGGGAAAAGCGATAGAATTTCTGGTTTGTCGTCTTCCTGAACGTATTTCGATTGTGTTCCATAAAGGAAAAGTGTCTCAACACTAGAACCCGAAAGAACAGGAAGCCCCATTTCCTCTATGTCATCCGCAATAACGTCTAGATTAAATCGCCACGCATATTTTACAGTACCGTCTTCCTGTTTTTGCCGGTAAATGTTCTTCAATAAAAACTGGATTGTGCTTTCATCTTCATCCAGCATGTGGTTTAAGAAATCCTCAGCATCCTTTCGAGAGTCGGTAGCGTCCAAATCCAACGCCTGCATAGAGCGAATTATTAGGTCGTGATGAACCGGATAGTGCTTTACGCCCATGTCCACCACAACCAATTTAGAGAGAAGCTCCGGATGATTTGCTGCAAAACGTAAGGCTGTTTTTCCACCCATCGAGTGACCGATTAATACAGCTTCTTTTAAATTATGCTCTTTGAAAAACCCGAATAGGTCTTCAGCCAATTCTTCATAGGTATGGGTGTCAGTATGAGGAGACTGCCCGTGGTTTCGTTGGTCAACTAGGTAAACATGATGCTTGTCTGAAAAGGCTTTAGACAGAGAATACCAGTTGTCTAATGAACCAAACAGTCCATGTAGGATAACCAACGGTTTTCCTTGTCCGTGTTCCTTATAATTAAGCTTCAAGAAAGTGCGTTTTTGTACATTTTCACTGCGTTACTCATTCCTAAGTATAATGCATCGGAAATGAGAGCATGTCCAATAGAAACCTCTAAAAGACAGGAAATGTTTTGCTTGAAATATGGCAGGTTTTCAAGATTAAGGTCATGTCCTGCATTAATGCCGAGCCCAATTTCATTAGCAACATTTGCCGCTTTTCTAAATGGTGCGATTGCAGACTCTCTGTCTTTTGGAAATCCGACTGCATAGCTTTCTGTATACAATTCAATTCTATCAGCACCAACATCCTTGGCTGCTCGAATCATCTTTTCATCGGTCTCGATAAAAATTGAAGTACGGATTCCTGCTTTCTTAAATCGAGCAATTACTTCTTTAAGGAAATCACCATGTTCAATAGTATTCCAGCCCGCATTTGAAGTTAAAACTCCAGGGGGGTCTGGCACCAAAGTGACTTGCGTGGGTTTTACCTCGAGTACTATTTGTATAAACGTCTCATTAGGATAGCCTTCAATATTATACTCGGTATTGACAACCGACTTTAATTCATACACATCTTCATAGCGTATATGTCGCTCATCTGGTCGTGGATGAATTGTAATGCCATCCGCACCAAATTCTTGCGTTTTTACTGCAGCCTCAACCACACTTGGATTATTACCGCCACGACTATTACGAAGGGTGGCAATCTTATTAATATTTACACTTAGTTTGGTTTGGCTCATTTGACAATTGAAACTTAATTGCGGCCAAAAGTAGACTTCGGCAAACAAATTGATGTTAGCTAATTGCCGAAAAATCATAACAAACGGGTAGTTGTTTACGTTTACTTTGCACGCAAGAAAGAAAAATGCTCGCTAGAGAACTCATATCTAAAGTTGTTCCACCTCTCAGACCAAATGATGAGGTAGCAAGAGCTTTGGCCTGGATGGACGAGTTTAAAGTTTCTCATTTACCGGTTGTTGATGGCGCCAATTTTCTAGGATTGATTTCCGAAGACAATATAATGGATGGCGCAAAAGACGATACGGTTATGGCCTCGAAGGAGGTATTTAACCCTGCTTTCGTTTTAGAGTCTCAGCATATCTATTACGTTATCCGAAAATTGTCGGCTACCGACTTATCGGTAGTGGCCGTTCTAAATGCTGAGAACGAATATCTTGGGTGTATCACACTATCGGATTTGGTTACAAAGTTTGAAGAGTTAGCAGTTATTAATCAGCCAGGTGGAATTATCGTTCTCAATCTTAATAAGCACGATTATTCTCTAGCTCAAGTTGCGCACGTAGTAGAATCGAACAACGCCAAAATTTTGAGCAGCTATGTTTTTGAAAGACCAGAGACTGGAATGCTGGAGTTAACTCTTAAGGTAAACCAAGAACAAGTAGGCCCTATTGTTCAGAGTTTGGAGCGTTACTCATACCAAGTGATTGCGTATTTCCAAGAAAGTGCGCATCTTGAAGACTTGAAAGGCCGCTATGACGAATTGATGCGGTACATCAATATTTAAGTGCTGCCAATCCAATTTCGAATCCTTCTTTGTTTTAGCCTCCTCTTTTCGCTTGCCGCCCAAGCGCAAGATGTTGTTATTGGGTCGCTAACATTTGAAGGAAACAAGATTACCCGAGAGCGCATTTTGCTTCGGGAAATGACGTTCCGTGAGGGTCAGTTGATACCTCAGGAAAAACTCAGTCAACATTTAGAGAGATCCAAAGGAAACCTCTGGAATTTATTGCTGTTCAATTTTGTTGAGATTGACACTTGCCGGGATGAGGCGAATGTGGTAGACGTGGTGGTTAGGGTAACCGAACGGTGGTATGTTTGGCCTATTCCTTTCGTAGAATTTGCCGACAGAAACCTGAGCGAATGGTGGGAAACAAAACGCTGGGACAGGCTGGATTATGGTTCGCTTGTAAGGTGGAGTAATTTTCGTGGCGTTAATGAAGAAGTTACGCTCCATCTTCGGTTCGGGTTTAACAATCGATATGAGCTGAGGTACAAAATTCCGTACTTAGATAAGGCTCAGAAATGGGGGATTATTTTTAAGGGAGGCTACGAACAATCGCACGAAGTGGCATACGCTACTGTAGAAAATAAACGGGTCTTTTATAAGAACTCGAAATCCTATATAAGGAAAGAAGCTTACGGTTCAATAACTCCAAGTTATCGGCCAAACTTGTACAATCTTCACAAATTTGAGGTGGGATATACCCGCGCATGGGTACACGATTCGGTAGCTATTCTTCAGCCCAAATACTACGGGGCGGGAGAAAATTTGAGCAAATATTTTTCGCTTGAATATTGGGTTGTAAGGGACGTTACTGACTATACTGACTATCCGTTAAAAGGATATCGAATTGACTTCAAAATCAGAAAAGACGGATTGAGAATTTTTGATAGTCCAGTGGATATTTGGTCTCTGGAAATGGAGTTTGCAAAATACTGGCAGTTGCACAAACGTTTGTATTTTTCTCATGGTCAAAAAATTAAAGTATCATCAACCAATGGGCAGGCATATTCATTACAAAAGGGGTTGGGTTACGAAAGTGATTTTGTGCGCGGATATGAACTTTACGTAATAGACGGCCAACATTACGGGTTGCTAAAAACGGCCTTGAAATTCGCCATTTTGCCAATGCGAAAAGTGAAGTTAAAGTTCTTGAAATCTGA
>CALCGD010000303.1 GCA_937900875.1 uncultured Flavobacteriales bacterium | reverse complement strand
CTGGCAAGCACACTTTGGCGATCTCAAACCGAGGCAACGCAACCAGTGCAGACATTTTGGAGTTAGCTCAACACATTCGTGATGGTGTTCTTGCAAAGTTTGAAATTGAACTTAAACCAGAACCACGTTTTATTGGCCTATCGCTTTAGACAGCTGATCGTTTTTGGCTACTGAAGTAAATAGGCTTTTAGGACATAGTCAGTGGTTCTAATCACTTCGTACGTGCCAGACTTTGTTCGCCAGATAACTCGTCAGAACCTAAATTCCTCCAGTGGCTCCCTCGTTGCTAAAAGGATTCACATGCCTATTATGAGCCTCAAGCAGTAAAATCCTTTAAATTAATGAGGATATTTGTGAATTAAGGAGTTGTGAAACTCGTCTAAAAAATTTATGTAAATAACTAAATTTCCCCCCGTGTCTGGGTCTAGGCTCAAGTTTAACTTCCCTCGACAGAGCCAATAGGTGGTCGCAAATATCTGATAGAGAAGGAAAGTGATTTATGTCTACAGACAAGTTGAAAGTCTCAGGCGTTACCTACAATTCACAGGCACCTGATTATTACGAAAAGAGGCAACTAAAGCGGACCGCAGGCCGATGGTCACTTTGGGGACTGGCAGTAGCAGCCGTTATTTCAGGCGACTTCTCAGGCTGGAACTTTGGTATTGCCGAGGGTGGTTTTGGCGGAATGCTCGTGGCTTTTGCGATTCTAATTGTGATGTATTACGGCTTGATGTTTGCCATCGGTGAAATGTCAGCTGCAATGCCACACACCGGAGGCGCATATTCATTCGCACGCAAGGCGATGGGGCCCTGGGGTGGATTCGTCACAGGTCTTGCAGAAACGATTGAGTATGTTGCAACCACAGCAGTAGTTGTTTATTTCAGTGCGGGATATGCAGCAGGAATTGTCTCTGAGCTATTGGGCTTTGAAATGGCCGCTTGGGTCTGGTGGATCGTTCTGTATGCGATATTTATTTTGCTCAACTCAGCAGGCTCAGAAATTTCATTTAAATTCTCAATTGTGGTTTCTATCCTTTCAATTGGAATCTTGCTCGTGTTCGCTGTCATGGTGCTAACTTCAGGTCAATTTAACTGGGATTCATTGTGGAACATTCCATCTGATGGTGGCGCGACATCAAGCAGCTTCCTTCCATTTGGAGTTATGGGAATTCTTTTTGCCATTCCATTTGGTGTGTGGCTATTCCTAGGTATCGAAGCTCTGCCACTTGCAGCTGAAGAAGCACACGACCCAGCAAAAGACATTCCGAAAGCTGGAATTTGGGCACGTGGAACACTAATTGCAACTGGACTTCTTGTGCTGTTCTTAAACACGGGTATTTTGGGAGCGCAAACAACTGGTGAAGCAGGCGAGCCACTTCTTGATGCCTTCCGAGTAATTGTCGGAGATACTTGGGCTGCTGTGCTTGGCTTATTTGCTTTGATTGGGCTTTTAGCTTCATTGCAAGGAATCATGTTTGCTTATGGCCGGAACATGTATTCGCTTTCGCGGGCGGGCTACTACCCAAAGGCACTCTCGGTTACTGGCAAACGTCAGGCACCTTGGGCAGCACTTGTAGTTGGCGGTGTAATCGGATTCGTATCTCTTGTTGTGATTGATGCAACTGGTGGTTCAGGTTCTCCAGCTGGAGCAATTGTTTTGAACATCGCGGTATGGGGAGCCATGTTGGCATATTTGATGCAAATGATTTCGTTTGTGATTTTGCGTCGTAAGTACCCGGACCTAAATCGCCCGTACATATCACCATGGGGTCTTAAAGGAGCAGTTATTGCTGGAATCATTGCATTCCTGTCCTTCATTGGCTTCTTGTTGAATCCAACATTCCGCCCTGCAATCTTCGCAATCATAATCGTTTATGTTGTTGTGTTGGCAGTGTTCGCTATCTGGGGTCGCCATCGTCTCGTGCTATCTCCGGAAGAGAAGTATGCAGTTGAAGGTGCTAACAAATAGTTCGAAATTCAATTAAAAAGATGGGCCGTCTCTAATCGAGTCGGCCCATCTTTTTGTTGGTAAGTCTTTCTACAAAAACCAAAATCTATAAAGGGCAAATTACCAAAATTCAAAAAGACCGTTAAAACCTTAGTAGTTCAGTAGCCAGTGATTTCTATTTAGCATTTAGTGATTCGTTAAAAAAGCGTCAAAGTTATTTAGATTTTCGCCAAGCTGAAAAACTCTTAATTGAACCTGAATGTGGTTTTTGTAACCA
>CALCGD010000302.1 GCA_937900875.1 uncultured Flavobacteriales bacterium | reverse complement strand
AAAGACTTACTAAAAGGATGAAATATTCTGTAAAAGCCCTTATCGTTTACCTCATTGTCATGGTAATCGTGATTCTTCTAAGCGAATTCACAGAACTTCCTTTAAAATCTATTCACATTTCGTTTTGTGGTCTATTTATGTATGGAACAAGCGTGGCCGTTCATCAATTCACCGTAAAGGCATCGCACGAAAAGCCAACACTATTTCCAACTTATTTTATGGCTATTACAGGCCTAAAAATGATGGTTTACGTAATTGCGTTGGGTATTTATGTCTTTATTTTTAAGGATGATTCAACCCCGGTCATAATCACATTTTTAAGTCTATATGTGATTTACACTGTTCTGGAAGTAACTTCTGCCCTTTCCTTTCTCAAGAAAAAAGACTGATTCACATCTAATTCCGCGTCTAAAAATCGGTCGTTTGCCGATTGAAAAAAAACGACTGTAATCCCTTGTGATATTCGGTTAAGTTTTGTCTATATTTGCGCCCTGAAAATCGAGCGGTACAAAACCTCTTTTTTGGTGATGCAAAAACACAGTATTTATAAGGCTTTCAAGCCATTTTTCCTTCTCGTTACCCTTGCCTTTTTAACATCAGGAAGCTTGTTGGCTTCGCAGGATTCTGATGTTCTTGCTGCAGATTCGACTGAAGACGCAACCATTGAATCGCATGAGATGCATGCATCTGACGATTCTCACGATGCACCTCAGGCATTCAATGCTGGAGACATGATCATGCATCACGTTACTGATGCCCATGATATTCACATGTTTACATTGCATGAGAACACTCCAGAAGAGCATCATGTTACCATTCCTTTGCCAATTATTCTGTTCAGCGTTGATGATGGTTTGAGTGTTTTTATGTCGTCTGCCTTTCATCACGGTCAAGCGGCTAAAAAACGATACATTCTTAATCACGGACACATTTACCGTTTAGGTGAAAACAATCCATTCGCAGAATCCGAGAAGTTAAATGCTACTGAAGCATTAAGCATGGGCTATTCTGAAGAGAGCCTTATGGGAGTTTTCAAAGGGGAGCCTGGAGCATTCTTTGACATATCAATTACCAAAACAACATTTGGAATTCTCCTCACGGTATTCATCATGTTCTTCGTGTTTATAAGCATTGCGAAGTCGTATAAGAGAAGCCCGAACGAGGCACCAAAAGGAATGCAGTCGTTGATGGAGCCAATCATTCTTTTCGTGAGAGACGAGATTGCAAAGCCTTCTGTTGGGCCGCGTTACGAGAAATTCCTTCCTTACCTATTAACCATCTTCTTCTTTATCTGGACAGCCAACATGCTTGGTTTGATTCCTTTTATTGGCGGATTCAACGTAACAGGAAACATCGCAGTAACGCTGGTTTTGGCCTTGTTTACGTTTGCCATAACCAACCTGAGTGGAAACAAATACTACTGGAAGCACGTGTTGGCTCCAGATATTCCAGTTTGGCTTTACCCATTGATGATTCCTATCGAGATTATGGGAGTTTTTATTAAACCTATCGTGCTTTGCGCTCGACTTTTTGCCAACATCACGGCAGGTCACATTATCATTCTTGCATTCATGAGTTTGATATTCATTTTTGCTAATCAGTATGGAACAGGTGCTGGATTCGGTGTGTCTATCGTGAGTTTGGCCTTCGCCATCTTCATGAACATCATGGAAATTCTTGTTGCCTTTCTGCAAGCTTATGTATTTACGCTTCTATCAGCCCTTTACTTCGGTGCAGCGGTTGAAGAGCATCATTAATCAGTAATCAATTAATCCTTAATATATCCACAATGGAAATTCTAACAATTCTTTTGGACCTGGCTAACGCTTACATGGGCGCAGGAATCGGAGCTGGTGTAGCTGCAATTGGTGCAGGTATCGGTATCGGTAAAATCGGTGGTTCTGCTCTTGAGTCTATGGCTCGTCAACCAGAAGCAATCGGTGACATTCGTGCAAACATGATTGTTGCTGCTGCTCTTGTTGAAGGTGCTGCATTCTTCGGAATCATTGTTTGTCTTTTGATCGCTCTTAAGTAATCAACAGCAAACCAAGAATTTGAAACCCCAGAGCTGACGGTTGGTCAGCTCTGTAGGGGTTTCTCATTAGATTGAAAGGATAGATTAAAAAGATTAAAAAATGGGATTAGTAACACCTGGATTAGGACTCATCTTTTGGATGACCATCGCCTTTTTGGTAGTGTGGATTGGTCTTGGAAAATTTGCTTGGCCTTCAATTCTTGAGACAATCAAGGAGCGAGAGGAAAGCATCAAAAACGCCTTGGCTTCTGCAGAAAATGCGCGAACCGAAATGGCAAAGCTTCAGTCTGAAAACGAAGCTATTTTGAAGCAGGCACGTGAAGAACGTGACGTTATTTTAAAAGAAGGCAAGGAAATCAAAGAGAAAATGATTGCCGATGCTAAAGGTCAGGCGCAAGCCGAGGCCGATAAAATAGTTGCTTCTGCCAGAGAAAACATTGAAACAGAGAAAACAGCCGCTATGGCAGAGATTAAGAATCATGTTGCTGCACTTTCAATAGACATTGCAGAGAAGATTCTTAAAAACGAGTTAAGTGATGCCGCAAAGCAAAAACAACTTGTTGACAATCTACTTGGCGACATCAAACTGAACTAAAATGGCTCAGACAAAGGTTGCAACACGATACGCGAAATCACTCCTTGGCCTTGTGGCGGAGAAGGGTAATTTGGAAGAGGCTTTCAACGATATGATGTTGATTAAAAAGACTTGTTCTGAGAATCGCGATTTGGTTGTTTTGCTTAAAAGCCCCGTTGTAAACACTGAAAAAAAGGTGAGCATTCTTACAAGCATTTACGAGAAGAATGTGAGTAAAGTGACGATGCTTTTCATAGCACTGATAACTAAGAACAGAAGAGAAGGGGCACTTCCTGAAATTGCTGACGCATTTGTTGCTCAATACAAGGCAATGAAAGGAATTACGACTGCTGTTGTTACATCAGCATCTGTTCTTGCTGACGATGCAAAGAAGAAAATTCAAGATCTGGTTCAGAAAGAAGTTGGCGGGACTGTTGAACTTGAAATGGAGGTCAATCCAGAACTTATTGGAGGATTCATTCTCCGTATTGGCGACAAGCAATTGGACACTTCAATCTTGAGTAAGATTGGTGACATACGCCAAGAATTCATGAACAAATCATTTGCTAAAGGAATTTAATAAACGAGAGTGATCTCGAACAAACACTAATAAAATGGCAGACATCAAACCAGCAGAGATTTCAGGTATTTTAAGAGAACAACTCTCAGGCTACAAAAGCGAAGCTGAACTGGAAGAAGTAGGTACCGTACTCCAAGTGGGTGATGGTATTGCTCGTATTTACGGTCTTTCAAACGTTCAAGCTGGTGAGCTTATCGAATTTGACGGAGGTACTCGTGGGATCATTTTGAACTTGGAAGAGGACAACGTTGGTGCTGTATTGCTGGGTTCTTCAAGCGGTATTGCCGAAGGTTCTACTGCAAAGCGTACAGGTAAGATTGCTTCGATTCAGGTTGGAGAAGGCCTTCTTGGACGTGTTGTGAACACATTGGGTCAGCCAATTGACGGAAAAGGACCAATTTCTGGTGAACTGTTTGAAATGCCATTGGAGCGTAAAGCACCTGGGGTTATCTATCGTCAGCCAGTAACTGAGCCACTTCAAACAGGTATCAAAGCAATTGACGCAATGATTCCAATTGGTAGAGGTCAGCGTGAGTTGATTATTGGTGACCGTCAGACAGGTAAGACTGCTGTAACGATTGACACCATCATCAACCAGAAAGAATTTTACGATGCCGGCGAGCCTGTATTCTGTATATATGTTGCCATTGGCCAAAAAGGTTCTACGGTAGCCGGAATTGTAAAAACGCTGGAAGATACTGGTGCAATGGCCTACACGGTTGTTGTTGCTGCAACAGCTTCTGACCCTGCTCCACTTCAATTTTACGCTCCTTTCTCAGGTGCGGCAATTGGAGAGTACTTCCGTGATACAGGACGTCCAGCATTGATTATTTATGATGATTTATCTAAGCAAGCAGTAGCTTACCGAGAGGTGTCTCTTCTTTTGAGAAGACCTCCAGGTCGTGAGGCTTACCCAGGAGATGTTTTCTACCTACACAGTCGTCTTCTTGAGCGCGCAGCCAAGATTATTAACGATGATGATGTTGCTAAGAACATGAATGACCTTCCGCCATCTTTGGTAGGAAAAGTGAAGGGCGGTGGTTCTTTGACTGCACTTCCAATTATTGAAACACAAGCCGGTGACGTATCCGCATACATTCCAACCAACGTAATTTCGATTACTGATGGTCAGATTTTCTTGGAGTCGAACTTGTTCAACTCTGGTGTTCGTCCAGCGATTAACGTAGGTATCTCGGTATCGCGTGTTGGTGGTAATGCGCAGATTAAGTCGATGAAGAAAGTTGCCGGTACATTGAAGCTTGACCAAGCCCAGTATCGTGAACTTGAAGCATTTGCCAAGTTCGGTTCTGACCTTGATGCTGCTACCATGAACGTTCTTGAAAAAGGTAAGCGTAACGTGGAAATCTTGAAGCAAGGACAGTATGCTCCTGTTTCTGTTGAGAAGCAAGTTGCTATCATTTACTTAGGCTCAAAAGGTCTTTTAAGAAAAGTTCCTGTCAACCAAATCCGAGCTTTCGAGACTGAGTTCTTGGATTATATGGATGCTAAGCACAGAGACGTTCTTGACGGCCTGAAAGCAGGTAAACTGACTGACGAGATTACTGGAACTTTGGAAAAAGTTGCGGCTGATTTAGCTGGAAAATACTAATAACTCTGATAATTAAAGCTCAGAAATGGCTGGATTAAAAGAAGTACGCGAGAGGATTACATCAATCTCATCTACCATGCAGATTACCTCTGCCATGAAGATGGTTTCTGCCGCAAAACTGCGAAGAGCACAAGATGCAATTACGCGTATGCGTCCGTATGCCAGTAAGTTGAAGGAGATTTTAGAGAACTTAAGCGCTACGCTTGATTCTTCTGAAGGAGGAGCCTATTCTACGGAACGTCCAATTGAGAAAGTATTGCTTGTAGCAGTCTCTTCCAATCGTGGTCTTTGTGGTGGTTTTAACTCAAACGTGAACAAGCAAATAATTGCGCTTTCTAAAAATGAATACGCAGGGAAAGAAATTTCTGTGCTATCAATTGGAAAGAAATCAGGCGAATTTGCAGCTAGAAGAGGTTTTACGGTTACCAAACGAAACGATAGTGTTTACGACAACCTCACTTTTGAAGTGATTGCTCCTATTGCGCAAAGCATTATGGATGAGTTTGTTGAAGGGAAATACGACCGTGTAGATGTGATTTACAATCAGTTTAAGAACGCTGCAACCCAACTGTGTGTTGCTGAGCAATTTTTACCTGTTGCGCCACCAGAGGCTACCGAAAAAACTACTTCAACTGACTACATCTTTGAACCAGCAAAAGCAGAAATTGTTGCTGATTTGATTCCACGTTCGTTAAAAACCCAGCTGTATGCTGCAACGCTAGACAGCCATGCTTCTGAGCACGGAGCAAGAATGACAGCCATGCACAAGGCAACGGATAACGCATCAGATATTCTTAAAGCATTGAAATTGTCTTACAACAAGGCAAGACAGGCGGCTATTACCAACGAAATCCTTGAGATTGTTGGCGGTGCAGCTGCACTAGAAAAAGGATAATCCAATTCTAAGCAAAACATCAAAGGCCTGTTCGAAATTCGGACAGGCCTGTTTATTTTGCAATCTATCTTTGACAACATGAAACATCTTCCTGCTATTCTTCTCCTATCCATTTCGTTTCAATTACACGCTCAAAACGTATTGCATTGCGGTGCAGATGAAATGAGAATAGCAACGTTACAGGTAAACCCAAAAATTGCCACAGCCGTTGTTGAACGCGATCTTAAATTGGAAGAGTTCACAAGAGAATTTGAGAACTCAACTAATCGTGGCGGACAGATAATGACCATACCGGTAGTTTTCCATGTCATTCATGAATACGGAAACGAAAACATCTCGCGAGCACAAATTCTTGATGGTCTGAGCATACTTAACAACACGTTTAGGAAAACAGCCGCTGACACTGCAGATATTATTGAAGCTTTTAAACCAATTCATGCTGATTGCGAAATTCAGTTTGCTCTAGCTGCCAAAGATCCAGAAGGAAACTGTCATAGTGGAATAAACAGAATTGCCTCAGCCCTTACTAACGTTGGCGATCATCAAGTAAAAGAACTCATTCATTGGAATCCACAGAGGTATTTAAACGTTTATATAGTCTCAAATGCTGCGGGTTTGGCCGGACATGCTGTTTGGCCAGCAGATGCTGACACCATTCCCGAATGGGATGGAATTGTAATTGCGCATAATTACGTTGGCTCTATAGGAACATCTAACCAGACACAAAGCGTTGTTTTTGCGCACGAATGCGGGCATTATCTTAACCTACACCACATTTGGGGTGGAAATAACGTCCCCAACTTTTATTATTTACCAGTAGGTCAGCAAGCTAACTGTGATGAAGACGATCAAGTGGCCGACACTCCAAATACTATTGGTTGGTCCAGTTGTAATCTTTCTTCGTCTTCTTGTGGCAACATAGTAGACAACGTCCAAAACGCAATGGACTATTCCTACTGTAATGTCATGTTTACTGAAGGTCAAAAAATGAGGATGAGAGCCGCGCTAAATTCTCCCGTGGCTGGTAGAAATAACATATGGACAACCGTAAATCTAATTTTCACAGGGGTTATACCAGAACCAACATTATGTGCTGCAGATTTTGAGGCTGACAACACACTCATTTGCAACCTAAATGGCGAAGCGATTAATTTCACTAACACATCTTACCATGGAGGGTTTGATTCGCTTAGGTGGGAATTCCCTGCGGGAGACTCTCCTTTTTCAGTGATGGAAAACCCCATTGTAGTGTACTATCAACCCGGAACTTTTGATGTATCGCTTACCATTTATTCTAATGGTCAACCACATCAAATTACTAAAGAAGACTACATCACGTTTCTGCCAGATTCTTCTTGGTCGTACCCTTTTTGGGATTGGTTTGAAGGAAGTTCTAATCTTAATGGAAATCCTTGGACAGAAAAGTCTGTCGATTTGAACAATAAATGGGAGTTAACCGATGTGGCATCTATTAGCCCAAGTCATTCTATTTGGGTTGATAATTGGGACAACAACACAATAACTGTTGATGAACTATATAGCCCAAGATTAGATCTTTCTTCTGCAACACAAATGCGCCTCGCATTTAAGTATGCGTTTGCAGGAACTGAAGAAAGCACCAACGGCAATAAGCTTTCGGTACAGGTATCTCGCGATTGCGAAACAAACTGGAGCACACGATTGAATCTTTCTGGAAACTCATTAGAAACCGCGGCAAACCAATCCTCCCCATTTATTCCAACTGCGGACGATTGGCAACAAGCTGATATAAACATTCCATCCTCTTATTTAGAGGAAGGGTTTCGCTTCCGTTTCATTTTTACTTCAATGGGAAATAACCGACTGTTTGTGGATGACGTGAATGTGGATATTACCGCAGGAATAAACGAAGAAGATGAAAACGCCATTCCAGTTTCGCTTTATCCGTCTCCAGCAACCAGTTCGGTAAAAGTAGATTACTCTCTGAATGATGCAGCGGAAATTCAGATCTCGATTTTAGATGTATTAGGTAAAATTGTGCTGTATGTAAAACTTGAAAAGCAGACAGTTGGATCACACAGCCATGAAATTAATCTCAACGGTCTTTCTGCTGGAACCTATTTCATACGATTGCGTTCAGATAAGGGTTCAACATTAAAAAGATTCGTCATCAATTAACAATGATTGATCAGAAGGCTGCTTATTTTCGTGTAAAATTTTAGAAATATGAAAAACGCTTTACTCTCTTTTGCAATACTCACTATGATGCTGTCTTTCGGGACAGAATCTATGGCGCAGCCAGTACCGGGCGGAACGAGTCCCGTAATTACTGAAATCATGTACAATCCACCTGAAGCAGGCAACGATTCGCTTGAATTCATTGAAATCCTGAACCCTAGTTTAACAGCTCCAATAAACATGGCTGGGTACTTTTTCTCTTCAGGCATTAACTATACATTTCCAGCAGGATTTGTTCTTGGCGCTGGAGAATATGTGCTAGTTACTGGTGATTCAGTCATTTTTGAATCGGTATACGGAATGCCAGCTATGCAATGGCTAGGAGCTACTACCGCTCTTAATAATACTGGAGAAGGTCTAGCGCTTCGAACTGCTGGAGGCGCAATTGCCGACACGGTATTTTTTGATAATGGTAATAACTGGGCACAAGAAGCAGATGGAGATGGATACTCTTTGGTGCTTTGCGACCCAATGGTTGATAATAATCTTCCTGCCAACTGGACCGTTTCAGAAAACGCTACCGGAATTATTGTCAATTCATTGGAAATTTATGCTGATCCAAATGCCGCTTCCACTTGCTCTCCGACAGGAATTGCAGACGATAATGTGATTACAACCATCGTTTATCCAAACCCGACTGAAGGGCAGATAAACATGCAGTTTACTGCTTTGCGAAAAGCTGGAAACATCACTATTCATAATGGTCTAGGACAAATTGTTTACACGCAGAGTGTTGCGTCTGGTACTACTTCATCTCGCATTAATGCAGAGCTTGAAACTGGTTTCTATATCCTTACCTTAGATAACGGAACTAGCACAGAACGGTTTATGATTGCTGTCAAATAGTTTGTAATCCAAACTATTGGAAGGCGCACGACTAAGTCGTGCGCCTTTTTTGTTCAAAGTTGTTTACCATACCTTTAATAGATGAATTCAAAGCACCTGTTATCCGTCTTTTGCACGCTATTAGTAGCGATGAACGGGATGACACAACCTATTCCACCTGGCGGTCCTCCATTTATTATTACCGAGATTATGTACAATCCGCCAGAAGCTGGAATTGATAGTTTGGAGTTTATTGAACTTCAAAACCCTAGCTTAACTAACGCTAGAAATTTGGCCGGATATGCGTTTGTTGCTGGAGTTGAATATGCCTTTCCGGCCGGAATAATTGTGCAGCCTAGAGAATATGTCATTATCGCAATTGACTCGGTGGCATTTGAAAACACCTTTGGTATTCCTGCGTTTCAGTGGACTTCGGGAGCTCTGAATAACAATGGTGAAACACTTTTATTGGAAAACAACTTGCATGACGTCATCGACTCAGTAGTATTCGACAACACATCTCCTTGGCCTACCGAAGCCGATGGAAATGGAGCTTCGCTTGTTTTGTGTGTGGATAGTTTAGAAAACAGTGGACCAGAAAATTGGACTGCCGCAATTACCAACACAGGAATAGTAGTTGGATCTACGGCTATTCTAGCAAATCCGGGAGCAGCATGCTCTGTGGGAAATTCAATTACTGAGATTCGTTATGATGAGTTAGTTGCATTTCCAAATCCAAATGGTGGCATTTTCAGTCTTAAACTGCCTAAAACTTGGAATACTCAGAATTCTATCCTGCGTATTTATGACCTTTCTGGCAAAATGGTCTTTACTCAACAATTATATGGTCAAGAAAAAATGACCATTAATCTTATGGGCGATCTTCATTCTGGCACGTATTTGCTCTCATTAACCAACAAGAAAAACGTTCTACAGCAACGTTTTGTGATTGTGGAATAGACTTTGAGCAAAGCCTATCTTTGAACAAATAGTGTTTGCTCGCAGTGAGAAAAACCCTCGTATTTCTTGTTTTAACAATCGTGGTAGGCCTTTTGGGGTCTTACCATGCACAATGGCTATCTCAAAAAACAAATACACAGCATCAAGTATTTCAAAGGAACATTCTTGAGCTCGACCAAAGGCTTCTCAATCAATTAGACCGCATAACAAATAGCTCTGTTGAACTTAAAAGTCTACAGAATTTATGGAAAAAAGAAGGTGTCGGATTTGTGGTATATAACCAAAACAAAGCCGTTGACTGGACTACAAACGCCATCCCTTTTAGCACTTATTTTGACTCCCGTCATGCTCCTAAAGAGGGAATTGTTGAACTTGGAAATGCCTGGTATTTAACTAGAACAGTGAGCGAAGAAAGCCAGCTCTTGGTGGCTTACGCTTTGCTTAAAACCAACTACGATTTTGAGAACAGATATATCTCAAACTCATGGGGGCCAAGTATATCTGTTGGAAGTCAGTTCACATTAACACTTACTTCTGTCGATGCTATTCCTGTTTCGCTGACCGATGGACCTAGCGCCTATAGTTTGCGTTTAGTAACTGCCCAAAACACAAAAGAGTTTGAGTGGAATGCCATGTTCTGGCTTCTCTTTTTAGTCTTGCTTCTAATGTGTTTGTGGCACGCTTCAAATCTGATAAGTCAATTTACAAACGAACAGTTTGGACTACTGGCTTTTGTGCTTATGGCAACCTTTGTTCGGTTTTGTATGCTCTGGTTAGAGCAACCATCAGGACTATATCGCTTAGAAATATTTGGTCCAACTGCACACGCAACTTCAAGTATTTTACCATCGCTTGGAGATTTCATTCTACACCTTTCGTTCTCCACACTTGCATTTCTTCGCCTTTCTAGATTAAAAATATCGATTAAAAATGCTTGGTTTCAGCGATTAGTAGGTGTAGGACTTCCCGTACTTTTATTGTGGCCCGTTTTCGGCTTGCACGAGGTGCTGATTGTCAATTCATCGTTTTCCCTTGACCTAAACAGTCCTTTTTCTCTCAGCGCCTACAGCATTCTTGGACTGATAACTAGCTTCCTCATTCTATTCAATTTTTACCTCGTTTTTCAATGGCTATTTAAGTCTATCCAAGCAGAAAACAGAAGCGGAAAACTGATAATCCCTGTTCTCATTTTAGCTGCCGCAATACTGTCGGTAATGCTAGGGGGCAATCAAAATGCTTTAATCATTTCATCCGTTGGCGCTGCTACGGTCGGCTTTTTGGCACTCATTCAAAATTGGATGGCAGAGAAAAGAGGTGTCTACCTATATACCCCAAACATACTAGCCTTCTCATTTCTGGCATGTATCCTTCTATCAGGTATTAATGATCAAAACGAACAAGAATCTAGAAAAGCTCTTGCCCGAAAAATTGATAAGGAAGAAAACCCCATTACGGAATATCTATTTGACGACCTAAGAGAGAACATAGAAGGCGACAGGAAACTCCGTCTAGAGCTCACAACATCGCCTATAAATTCAGAACCTGTCCTATCAAACATTCACGAAAAGTTGAGCTATGATCATTGGAACCGATATGTTTCCATTGTAGACCTGTTTAATGAAGATGGTGGATTATTGGTTTCTGATAGAGAGCGAGTTGGTCCGAATTACTTCGAGTTGCAGGCAGAATTTGACGAGGGAAAACCAACAATTTCGGAGTTTCTGAAATATGTTGGCAACACCAACTCGGAAGGAGGATACCTAGCCAGATTGTATCTAGAAGGAAAGCGTTCGCAGAAAAGCATGGTGCTTTTTATTCGGTTAGTACCTGAAAAAACCGATGACATTTTGGGCTTTACTGATTTGTTTGTGGATGAAGAAATAAGCACCGCACAGGAGTTGGAGGGTTATTCGTATGCGTTGTACACAAACGGAGAATTACAAGAGCGCAATGGTGATTATGCGTACAGTTTATCTGACCAATATTTTACAAACCAAAGGGGAGAAAACACCTTTGTTTCGGAAGAAGGCATTAGTCACTTACTCTTTAGACCGTTTGATGAAAGATTGGTTGTTGTAAGCAAAACTGCCAATGGATTTATCGGCTATTTAACCACCTTTTCGTACCTCTTTCTTTTCTATTTGGTATGTTCTGGTTTGCTTTCTCTCATCTCAGGAAAACTCCTTCTAGGACTGGAACGAAAAAGCTTTAGGAATAGAATAAACTTAGCAATGAGCTCTGTCCTGTTCGTCTCATTGCTGCTTATTGGAATACTCACAGTATTCTATGTAGTAAAGGAATACAATGAGCGAAACGAAGAGATGATTTCGGAAAAATCGAAATCGGTGCTCATCGAAATGGAGCACAAATTAAGAGACCGAACATCCTTTGGGCCAGATGATGAAGTCATGCTATCTGCTTTACTTATCAAGTTCTCAAAAGTGTTTTTTACCGATATAAACCTCTATCATTTAGACGGGAAATTACTCGCCACATCAAGGCCAAGGCTGTACGATGAAGGATTAATGGCCGAGGTAATTGACCCTGTGGCTTACGCCCAAATGCGATTCGGACAGAAATCTAGTTTCATTCAAGAAGAAACCATTGGTAACCTTAGTTATTTAACGGCTTACGTCCCATTTAGAAACGAAAAAAGGGAGGTCGTTGCATTTATGAGTCTCCCCTACTTTGCACGCCAATATGGATTGCAACAGGAGGTTTTCTCGCTCTTAGCCGCTCTCACCAACATCTATGTTTTCCTAATTCTTATATCGGTCGTGCTTGCCTTAATTATATCTAACAGAATTACCGAACCACTCCGTTTTATTCGCGAAAGCCTTAAAAACTTAAAATTAGACCAAGCCAATCGGGCAATTGAATGGAATAGTAATGATGAGATTGGAGAACTGGTTGATGAATACAATCGGACGCTAAATGAGTTGGTGCAAAGTGCAGAACTACTTGCCAAAAGCGAACGAGAGCATGCTTGGCGGGAGATGGCCAAACAGGTGGCGCATGAAATCAAGAATCCGCTTACCCCCATGAAGCTGAGCATACAAATGCTAGAGCGAAGTATGAATGATGGAGCGGATGACCTCAACGAAAGGATTACACGCACTGCAAAAACATTAATTGAGCAAATTGACACCCTCTCCAATATTGCCACCGAATTCAGTTCGTTTGCTCAAATGCCGAAGTCGAATATTGAAAGAGTAGATCTTAGGCATCTCTTAGAAAGCACCGTGCAGCTTTACCAGAATTCAGAAGTGAGTGTTTCACTTCACCTTCCTATTGAAGAAGGCTGTATGGTGAATGCCGATAAAGAACAATTGCTTCGGGTTTTTAATAATTTAATTAAGAACAGTATTCAAGCTATTCCTGAAGAAAGAGCAGGTCAGATTGTAGTTGAGTTGAGCAAAGAGAAATCAAATTGGATTGTTTCCGTTTCGGATAACGGATCTGGTATTGAAGATGACCTTCGAGACCGCATATTCGTGCCTAATTTTACGACAAAATCCTCTGGAATGGGACTTGGATTGGCTATGGTAAAAAACATAGTTGAATCGGTAAATGGAGAGATTTGGTTCGAATCTGAAATTGATAAAGGCACCGTATTTTACATTTCTCTTACAGCCGGTTAAGCAATTTTAGGTTTCTTGCTCACGAGGTAAACCCCGATACAAATAAGAATTGCCGAAACCACTTTAATCCAATCTAATTGGTCTTTCCCAAGAGAAATGGCAAACGCTGAAGCAATAATTGGCTGTAAATAAATGTAGGTGCTTACAACAGATGGGCTCACATATTTTAGGGCCGTCATATTGAAGAGATACGCGAAATAGCTGAGCCCCACAACCACAAAAATGGTAGCCCAAATAACATGAGGGGGAAAGGTGCTCCATTCAATCTGAGAAAATTCTGAGTACCCAAACGGAAAAACCATAATAAGGCCGAACAGAAATACCCATTTAATAACTGTAACAGGGCTGTATTTGCGCATAATAGGCGAAACTAGCACTAAGTACACTCCGTAAGACGAAGCGTTAATAAGCACCATCAAATCACCGATAAACGTATCTGAACTAAAGGAAAGCTTCTTGCCCAATACCAGAATAATGACGGTTCCAACCATCCCAATTCCGATACCAAGAGCCTTGGTTTTTGTGATGCGCTCTTTAATGATAAATGCGGCCATTATTAATACCAAAATGGGCGTAGAAATCATGATAACTGACGCATTAATTGGATGCGTTAAGCTCAACCCTTTGAAGAACATGAGCTGATTGACCACAATGCCAAAAAAGGCGCACAACGCAAGTTTGGGAAGGTCTTTTATATCCACCTTTTCCTTCACAAACAGCCCGGTAAGCCAGAACAACGTAACTGCTCCTAAACACCTAAGTAATACAAACCCGAATGGCTGGATGTATTCTGGCATAACCTCTTTTGCAATAGTATAGTTAGCCCCATAAAGAAGTTGAGCACCAATAAGCGCCAAGTGAGCAAATGTTTGCTTATTCATTGATTAAAGCCCTAACGGCCTCAATATTCTTCTTGGCATTTCCAACAAAAACCTCTTTACCAACCCAAATAAATGGGCGCTTTAGGAAAGTGTACTCTTGTAAAATGTATTTGCGGTAATCAGCCTCGGTCAGCTTCATTTCATTCAATCCCATGCTACGAAATTTCTGCGCGCGTTTGCTAAAAAGCTCTTCATACGAACCAACCATCTCCTTCGCTAAATCCAACTCTTCTGCTAAAATGTTTTTGATTTTTATATCTTGAAAATCGAAGTCCTTCTCCTTAAGACCGAGTTCTTTGATGATCCGTTGACAGGTATCGCAGGTTGAAAGGTGATGAATTTTACGCATGAAAAATGGATTAAGCCGCGAAGATAAGTTTAACCCTTTCACACAATCTGCTGATTACTTTGATTGTGTTAACCGATGCAGAAGAAGCTACTTAATTCAACAAAACCAAAATCATGTATTATCTCATTTACATAAGTGCTGCCAAACTAGGGGTTGACGAGGTCGAGATGCACGAAATCCTCACAGAGTCGGTTCGAAACAACGAACTACATGAGCTTACTGGGCTCTTGGTTTATAACGATGGTATGTTTATTCAAATGTTGGAAGGTGGAAGAACTTCGGTAGAATTGATTTACGAAAAAATTAAAAAGGATGTGCGCCATTTTGATGTCAGAACCCTTTCAGACGGCAACTCAACAAAAAGGCATTTCCCAAACTGGCGCATGGCTTTGGGGGTCACTCACGAAAAGACCTTTAGGCAATTAGAGGCGTTCGAAAACCTAGAGGAAGCAAGCGATTTTCTGCAGGGAATTCCTGACGACCATATCGGAATTCGGTTGTTGCGCTACTTCTACGAATCTGAGATAAAAAAGAAGCGGCCTTAATAAACCACCAGCTTCTTCAAACTTGCTCCTATACCATTATCAACCCGAATTAGATAAACCCCTGCTGACTTTAGAGTTGATCTATCAATGACGAATTGGTGATTTCCGAAGCTTAGTGAACCCTGATGAACTGTTGATATCACTTTTCCAGACACATCCATTACTTCAATCGTAAAAGTGCCACTATTCGCAATATTCAGCGCAAGAATAGCGTCATCTAAAACTGGATTTGGCCCGATAGTAAACTCAAAATCTTCCTGAACTTCAGAAACACCTAGTGGCCCTGAAATCTGAATATCATCGATATAAATATTGTTTCCTTCATCGCTTGTTCCACGGAACTTTACAAATACCCGTTCGTCATCCGCAAAAGCAGATAGATTAACATCTATCAACTCCCAGTCTGCGGCAGAATTAGGTGTAAACGGAGAGCCTTGTGTTCCATCTACCGTAGCCAATGATGGGCCGCTTTTATTGAAGCGCAAAGACCATGTTTCACCACAATCGCGCGAAACGTAGACTCTCAAATTGTCTGAAGGACCACCAGAACGTTGCTTGTACGACAACCTAAAATACAGGTCTGGCTCGTTCATTAACGTAAGGTCTACAGAAGGTAATTGAAACTCATCTTGGCTGCCTAACGGGTTACCGTTAAAATTGTTCAGGTAGATGCTTTTGCTATCCGTAAATGCCGTGGTATTTTCTTCCCAAGTTGAACCAGAATTATCCGAAATGATGATATAATCTTCCTCTGTTTCTTCAAAGCCTTCGAAACTAAAGTAACTCTGAATGGCGGCTTCATTTGGCAATACAGTTATGTAATTAGTCTGCGTGTACGAATCGCTTCCTTGTCCATTGCTTACGTTGAGAATTACTGTATAAACACCCGGTGTGTTGTAGACAACGGTTGGATTAACATCTGAAGATTGAGCGGGCGTTGCGCCTGTTAAATCCCAATCGTACGTAGTTGGAATTCCGTTGTATGTATCATCCGTAAATGTAACGTCATTTCCAGCACAAACAATCGTTGCATCGATGTAAAAATGTGCCTTTGGGGCGCAAGGTGTTTCGCCTAGCAAAACTCCCGTATCGTTTAGATTTCCATTAGAAATGATATTAGAACGCGAGCCTCCAAGCACAGCATCAAACGCATCTTTTTGACCAAGAGTGAAAATGTTTTGGCAAGACCCATTGGTGTAATCCATGTAGTTTTCTACCATATCTGGCATATCTGGATTATCATTAGAACACGTATTTGCATTATGAGGGCAGCCCCCTTGTGTAGCTTCTGCAACTGGTGGTGTATCCTCTATAGTCTCACCAAAAAACCCACCATTACATCCTCCCTGAAACGTATGAAACAACCCAAGCCAATGGCCTGCTTCGTGAGTCAACGTTCGACCTGCACTTCCATTATTTGCGCCAGTTTCTATACTTCCAATGTAATCGGCTCTCACCACAACTCCGTCTGTAGTTGCAGACCCGAAACCAGGAAACTGAGCATAGCCTAGGATTGTACCGACCTCTCCATCATTATCAATGGTTGCAACTACCCAAACATTAAAGTAATCTGCACTAGGCCAATTACTCACTGCTTTTACATCGTCTGTTGCGTTAAAGGTGAGTGGAGACCACGTACGAACAATCCCATCAGTACAATTGCCTTGCGGGTCTAACTTGGCCAATCGAAATTCTATATTTGGATTTGCAGCAACAGGTAGAAATTCAGTTCGCGTGTCACCTGCGTCTGGATTCGTTCGGCTGAAATCTTCGTTCAGAATTCTGATCTGATCCTCAATCTGAGCCACGCTTATGTTTTCATTTCCGCCTTGATGGATGACATGAAAAACAGTAGGGACAATTCGAGGTCCGCCAGCTCTTTCAACTTCTCCTGCCAGCCTTGCATGCTGAATGGTTGCAGCCTCCGCTTGGCGGTCTTTTATTACCTGAATACCAGACGGGTCTTCGGCTAGCATTTTATCCAAATGCTCGTCAAAACCACAATGGGCATTCTGAGCGTTGGTGTAAAAAAGCGCGGCAAAAAACAGCGCAAACAATAAAATTGAATTCTTCATATCAGTTAGGGTTACACACAAATATACAACCGACTTGGCCTCAAGATTGTAACATAGGCTACGTTCAGACTATCCTAATGCGCTCTTCAAATCAGCAATCAAATCTTCGGCATCTTCAATACCAATGCTCAATCGAATAAGAGAATCAACAACTCCCGTTTTTTCTCTCTCTTCTTTTGGAATGGCTGCATGAGTCATGCTTGCAGGATGCCCAATTAGAGATTCAACTCCTCCAAGGCTTTCTGCCAAAGCAAAAAGATGTGTTCCAGAAAGAACCTTGGTTGCTGCTGGAATCGTGTTCTCTTTAAGCGTGAAAGAAACCATTCCGCCAAAGCCACTCATTTGTCGTTTAGCCACCTCATGATTAGGGTGAGACTCAAATCCTGGCCAATAAACCTTGTCAACTTTTGGGTGATCTTTTAGGAAATTGGCTACCTCTTTGCCATTCACGCAGTGCTGCTTAATACGAATACTTAAAGTCTTCAGTCCTCTAAGTACTAGAAAGCTATCCATTGGTCCACAAACGGCTCCGCTGCTGTTCTGAATGAAGTACATTTTCTCTTTAATTGCTTCATCTTTTGTGACTAGCGCACCCATCACCACATCTGAATGACCTCCCAAATATTTGGTTACAGAATGCATCACAATATCTGCTCCCATATCTAGCGGTTGTTGCAATGCTGGAGTAGCAAACGTGTTATCAACACAAAGCATGGCACCTGCTTTTTTGGCAACTGCCGACATTGCTTTAATATCAATAATATTCATCATTGGATTGGTTGGAGTTTCCACCCAGATGAGCTTGGTGTTGGCATTTACCTTTTCCTGCACCATAGCTGCATCAGCCATCGGCACAAAATGAAACTTTATTCCAAAACCCTCATAAATCTTAGTGAACAATCTGTACGAACCGCCATATAAATCGTTGGTGCTAATTACCTCATCACCTGGTTTAAGCATCTTCATAACGCAGTCCGTAGCAGCTAAACCGCTACCGAAACATGCCCCGTATTTTCCATTTTCTAATTCGGCCAAGGCATTCTCCAGCGCGTTTCTTGTCGGGTTTCCTGTTCTCGAATACTCGTATCCTTTATGATCGCCAGGTGCTGCCTGAACGTATGTTGATGTCTGATAAATTGGAGTCATGATGGCTCCTGTAGTTGGATCTGGCTCAACCCCTGCGTGTACTGCTTTCGTTCCGAATTTCATCTAAATTGTATAAGTGACTTTAATAGCGGGCAAAAGTATGCCTTTGAGAATACTTATTATTAAACAGAAGGAGTTCATTCGACTACTTTTGGTAATCAAGCCTCTGGCGAATGGTGTTGAATACCTACAATAGACTGATTTCATTTCTGCTTCCAGCAACAACAGCTGCTAGCGCAGAGCAGTTACGGAAAAATCGGATGCTGGTAAGTGTTTGCATTTTGACTTCGCTAGTTGCACTGGTTTATGTTCCAAGCGCAGCATTGGTAGACTACAAGCCCGCCATGCTTTTTATGTCTATCAGCTTTGGAGTCCACCTTTTAACACTCTTCCTTTTTAAGAAAGGATTAAGCCATTCAGTTTGCGCCAATCTGTATGTTTTCAACAACACGTTTATTGCAATTGCCCCATGTGTTTATTTCAGTGGCGGTTTTGCATCTCCAGCAATGCCTTGGTTTGCATTAATCAATATCAACGCACTGCTTCTATTTGGCCTTTCGCGCAACACATACGTTTGGTTATTTGTGAATACGCTGGTGATAATTTTGTTTTGGACAGCCGAGTATTTAGGCCACATTTTCCCAGTCATGTACGACTCGTCTAACTACATGCTATTCATGTTGCTTTGTATAGTGGGACTCTCGTTCATCATCTTTTTGGTAACAACGGTTTTCGAAAGAACTTCAGAGAATGCTCTCAATATGCTCACGATTTACAATGCGAAGATTGAAGCCGAAAAACAACGATCGGAACAACTTCTTCTGAACATTCTTCCTGCTTCCATTGCGGATAGATTACGTGAAGGAGAACAGCCAATTGCAGATCATTTTGATGAAGCTTCTGTGGTCTTCATCGACATTGTAAACTTCACACCCTTAAGTTCGAGTAACGAACCAAAGGCTGTTGTTGAATTACTGAACAGAATATTCACTCACATTGACCAGATATCTGCTCGGTACGAGCTTGAAAAGATCAAAACCATTGGCGATAGTTACATGGCGGCTAGTGGTATTCCATTGGAAAGAAAAGATCATGCAGTTAGGGCAATAAAGTTTGCAAGAGATGTGCTGAAGGAGATGAACGATTATTATACTCCCAACGGAGAGAAAGTCGAGTTCCGAATAGGTTTGAATTGCGGCCCTGTAATAGCAGGTGTTATTGGAGAGCGCAAATTTATTTACGATTTATGGGGCGATGCCGTAAACACAGCTGCGCGAATGGAAAGTCATGGAGTGGTTAATCGGATACATTGCACGCAGCAATTCCATGATGCTTTGCTGGCGCAAGGAGTCGATTTGAGCGAATTTCAAGACCGCGGATTTTCGGAGATTAAAGGAAAAGGACAACTTCAGACTTGGTTAACCCAATAAAATGAGATGCAAGTCAGAACTCAATCTGAATGAAAAATTAAGTATAAAATGAGCCACAATAGCGAAGGATTTAAGCCTTACGAGCCAAGAGAATTTTCGGAAGAGGAAACGAAATCTAGAGCAGCAGAGTTTTATCAATACATGGATAAGCGTAGGTCGTTGCGGAGCTTTTCCAATAAAGCTGTTCCGAAAGATGTGATTGAAAACGTGATAAGATCGGCTTCCACCGCACCCTCAGGGGCACATCAGCAACCTTGGACTTTCTGCGCTATAAGTTCTGCGGATATCAAATCAAAAATTCGAGAAGCAGCCGAAAAAGAAGAGTACGAAAACTACCACGGCAGAATGACAGACCGTTGGTTGAAAGATTTAGAGCCGTTTGGGACAGACCACATTAAACCATTCTTAGAAATTGCCCCTTGGATTATTGTGGTGATGAAGCGCTCTTACGAATTGGTTGATGGCGAAAAGAAGAACAATTATTACGCTACCGAAAGTGTAGGGCTTGCAACCGGATTTCTGTTGGCAGCCATTCACAATGCTGGTTTGGTGGCGCTTACGCATACGCCTAGTCCAATGAACTTTCTAACTAAAGTGTTGGACCGACCAGCCAACGAAAAGCCGTTTTTGTTGATTCCAGTTGGTTACGCGGAAGATGGTGCAGAAGTGCCTGTTCTCGAACGAAAAGGTTTGGATGAAATGGCTGTTTTTTATTAACGGTCAGTTCGAGTGGTTTCACTTTTGCGAAACTGTATCGAGAACAAATTGAAAAACTTCTCGAGACTATTTTTCGTCCCTCAAAATCACTTGAACTGACAGCTATTTTTTATTCTTCGCCTCAATCCATCGACTCATAAATTCGGTACTACGCATGGTATGGTGCATGAGCATAGAACCAATAAAATTCTGCTGGCGATGATTTTCCAAATTGGTCTGTAGGTCAGTAATTCGTTGAATGAGTTCCGTTCCGAGTTTCTCTTTCGGGTAAATCTGATTGATGATGGAAATACCGTTTTGCTGTGCGATCTGCCAAGCTGATTTGTCGATGTAAAATTTCACTGCCGCTTGCGCGAAATCTTCAGGACTATCTGCCACTTCCCCACTCCATGGTAGATTCCCGTGCATGGCTTCTGCGCCAATGTTTGTTGTAACGCTAGGCGTACCACATTGCATGGCTTCCACCAGTTTTCCTTTTAGTCCAGCACCAAAACGCAAAGGCGCTAAAAGCACCTTAGCTTTCGCAACAACTTCCTTCGCATCTTCTGCTCTTCCGAGTATCAGAAAATCGTCTTTTTTAGAATGAAGTTGCATGGCTTTTTCACTGGTATACGCGCCATAAACGTGCATTTCAGCTTCAGGTAATTGCTTTCTTATCAGCGGCCAAATGTCTGACTTCAAGTATTGCACCGCATCCCAATTTGGGGGATGAAGAAAATTTCCAATCGTAACGAAATGCTGTCTTTCATCAAATGAAAGCCAAGCGCTTTGGTCAGCTTCAGAAATCGGATCGAGCATAAAAGGCAAATAATGGAGTAATGATTCATTTACCCTGAAAACCGTTCTCAGCAACTCCATTTCATACTCAGAAATAATGAGCGAAACGGCACAACGATAAATGCTGGCTATCTCTCGTTTGGCGTGGTCGTTCAGTAAGTCATTGGTAATAAACCCTCTGTTTTCCCTCAATGCTTGCTGCCGTGCATGACGCAGACAATGCAGGTCTTCGGTATCCAGAACTCGCAATGCATTGGGACAATTATCTGCCACGCGCCAACCGAATTGCTCCTCGGTCATAAATCGGTCAAACAGCACCATTTGAGGGTTCAGTTCCCGAACAAATTCATCAAATGACGAACAATTCATCTTTACCGAAACTTGCTTAACGCCTACGGCAGAAAGGTTAACCGAAAACGCGCTTTCTGCTGCTGCACTGGCAAAGGTTATTTCCCAATCGTGCTGTTGAAACAGCTCAATTAGCTGCAACATCCGACCACCGGCAGCCGAAGAATTCGGTTCAGGAAAAACAGTGCCGAGGATGAGGAGTTTTTTTTCCATAACTAGGTCAAACCTATAGAATAATATCTTCGCTTGGCATCAATATCCAACCAAATGAAAACAGCTTACATCTCACTTCTAGGAATTATTGGAACTGGCTTTGCAGCCTTCTTCTTCATTACGCTAGGCCCATTGTTATTGGGCAACCCAGATGTCGTATCAGCATTCAAAGCTGGGTACATAAATCCGTACTCAGCTGGCTTTGCCACCGATGCTATTAGTTGTTGGTTGGTTCTAGCGGCCTGGATCGCTTACGAGAGGTTTGAAAAGGGCGTTAAACACGGGTGGGTTGCATTACTTCTAGGTCTTGTTCCTGGCGTTGCAACAGGTTTTGCCCTGTACCTAGTTCTGAGAATGAAGCAGTCTGAAAAGATTAGCTAAAAGCAAAAAACGGCATCGAGCATAAGTTGTATCCAGCACGGTAAATCAGTAAATTTCCTTAACTCAAACTTATTACTCATGAAACCATTTTGGCTAATTCTATTCGCGGCAACTACTTTTCAGGCCTTTGGTCAACCGGTATCGTTGACGGATATCCAAACCACGACCACTGGGTCTTCTAGCTATGAGGGTCAAATTGTGCAAACGATTGGAGTTGTAACCGCCTCTGCGGAATCTAACAACCTTGGATATGTATACATCCAGGAGGAAGGTGTAACCGAATGGGGTGGCATTCCGTTGTCAGGGAGCTCTGAACTTAGTACGCTGAGAATAGGGGATAAAGTGGCGTTGCAAGGAACTGTTGTTGAGAGTTTTGGGGTTACCATTCTTTCTGGAATTTCTTCCCTTGAAGTGATTGATTCTAACATTACGATTGCTCCTATCGAACTAAATCCGGAACACTTCTCAAGTGCTGGTTTTTTTGATTTAGAAAAATACGCTGGCCTTTTTGTCAGGCTTGTTAATGGCTCAGACAGCGTAAAGGTGGTTCACTCAGATGTCGGATTCGGGGACTATAGAATCGGCATTAACACCCTTACGCCTGACCAAGGTTGTAACGTTCTAGCTGGCAGACAAACTGGGAGTATCGGATCTTCTCTAAATGTGAGTTATGTGTCCGATCCATTCTATGCCACCCTTGATGGAATTATGAATGTGCCTTTTATTGAAGTAGAGAATGGCGATGCTTTTCCTTGGGTGCAAGGCGTAATTACTTACGGATTCAGTGCATTTCGATTGCTACCAAGAAACAATGCTGATTTTGGGGAAACAACGACTGGCGTAGCAGACCGGCAGCGCTCCAAGATTTTGGTGTTTCCAAATCCTTCTAGTGGTGAATTTAATGTCAATCTGAGCGGAATCACAGGCACGGCCAGTTTGGAGGTGTTCGCAGCCAACGGTCAAAGAATTCTAAGCAAGAGCGTAACAAATACCGATCGATTGATTGATCTGCGTGCGTTTAACCAAGGCATGTATCAGCTCAAAATTGTAGCTGGAAACGAAGTTTATACTCAGCGATTAATAGTACAGTATCCGTAGTCAGATGCCACATTCGGGTACGAATACCTCATTTCGTGAATTAGTAGAGCAGGAGCTAATTAGAATTTCCGAAATAGACCGTAGCGAGGAAATATTGGAGCAATATGTGGTCGTAAACGGCAAGTTGGTCCTGAGTTCTTGCAGCATTTCAAGTTCTGGTTTCGACCCAAAAGAATTAGCCGAAATAATTGGTCGCCAACACAAAATTCTAGAGCAGAAGGGCTTTGTATTTGGTGCTTTTA
>CALCGD010000301.1 GCA_937900875.1 uncultured Flavobacteriales bacterium | reverse complement strand
AATTTCCATATCCATCAGCTCTTCAATAGCCAACTTTGCGTCTGTTTCTCCTTCGGTGAAGAATAAAATAGACTTACCCATCTGATCTGCCCTACCAGTTCTACCAATACGATGCATGTAGTTCTCGGCAAAAATCGGCACATCAAAATTGACAACATGAGAAATCATATCGAGGTCCAATCCACGGGCCATTACATCGGTTGCAACCAAAATTCGTTGCTTGCCATCGTCAAATTGTTCGATAGATCGAATTCTGTAATTCTGAGATTTGTTGGAATGAATAACGCCCATTTCTCGACCAAACCTTTCCTCCATGGTGGTAAAAATTCGATCAGCAATTTTCTTGCTTGGAGCAAACACCAACACCTTACTAAACTCCTCTTTATTAGAAAGTAAATGAGCTAGTAAATTGACCTTGGTATAAAAGTTTGGCACCGCATAACTAGACTGAGAAATATTGTCCAAAGGTGTTCCACTAACAGCAATTGAAATGCGTTCTGGAACAATGAAATTCTCCTCAATTAGTAGAGAAACCTCCTCTGTCATGGTTGCAGAAAACATGATGTTCTGCCGTTTTTCAGGAAGCAATTCGAAGATATTGTTGACCTGAAATTGGAAGCCCAAATCGAGCATCACATCTACCTCATCAATCACCAACTTTTTAATGCCTTTTAGGCTCGCTGCACGAGATACAGCTAAATCATACAATCGTCCTGGAGTGGCTACCAAAATATCTACACCATCAGCCAATTTGGCTGCTTGCGTATTGATGTTTGTTCCACCATAAACCCCTACAACTCTTACGCTCAAATAGAGTGCAAAAAGCTCAATCTGTTCTACTACTTGAAGCACCAACTCTCTGGTGGGCACCATAATTAAAACTGAAGGGTTTAGCTGTTTAGTAAACTTCCATTGCTGCAATATGGGAAGCATATAGGCAAGGGTTTTTCCGGTGCCTGTTTGGGCAATTCCAACCACGTTTTTTCCAGAAAGAATAACTGGGTAAGCTTGCTCCTGTATGGGAGTTGGTTTCTCAAATCCAAGCTCATCTATGCCTATTCGTAGATGCTTATTCAGATTTATCTCGTCAAACGATTCCATTCCCACTAATTTTTCGGCAAAGCTAAGAACCCTGTTGTGTTGAAATTATTCCTGATTTGATGGTAGCTTTTAAGACTGCTACAGCATCTATTCGACTTAGTCGATTTGTACATACTTCTCTCTACAAGCCTCAATACATGGATAGTTGAGAATGAGGTTTTCCCCTTCCATCTCAAACGTAAGCGGGAATGTGCTGATTGGGCAACCAGCAGGAGCTATAGTTGAGTCGGTAAGAGAATAAGTTCCAGAAGTGGTTGGTGTAGACTCCCCACCTAATTGGCACAAATTTCCGTTACAAATAATCGAGCCATCGTTATAAAAGCCGATAATCTTATTACTTGCAATAGGTTGAAAAGTACCGCTACCATCGCCTGGATCTGCCAAAAGTTCAATCAATTGCCACTGACTAACAGGAGTTGGTGTTTCTTCTTCTGTGTTGCAAGAAGTGAATATTGCTCCGATTACTGCAAAAGCGAGCACAAATGTGAATAATTTGTTCATTAGGTCTTAACTTTTTGTCTGAACTCAAATCTCGCATTAATATTTTGCACTTCATTACATTTGGAAGGTTAGCCAACAATCGTTTTCAAAAAGAGTTAAATACAAATGCAGTATCCAGCTAAAATATTGATGGCATGGGCGGAAGCGATTGGCGGCAACAAGAAGTTGCGTGATTGGTTGATAGCAAACGAATACAAAGAGTTGGGGCTTTTTGTATTTGCCTTGTATCATAATGAAGAAGCTAGGAACTGGCTACTGAAGAATGGGTTCCCCCATTTAATGGCTACAATTTCTGGTGCAGAAGGCGACAAAAAAGCAATAGAATGGTTGCATCAAAACAATTTTGAGCCACTTGCCAAAGTTGCACTTGTAGGCGATGGTGTTGATACAGCCTTTCAATGGTTAAAAAACAATGGACACCTAGAATTGGCTTTGGTTGCTAAGCGAATTGAAGCTGTAAAGGATGAGATTGAACGAGATAATGTAGACCATCATTCAATCAACAAGCACGGATAGAGGCTTTAACTATGAAACAGCCTCAACTCTTTTTCTGAAATCGTATTGCAAATCTTCGTGCAAATCAGAGTAGATGTCGTTGATCTTAACCAACTGCCGTTCGTATAGATTAAGCATGACTTTGCTCCTCCTAAAATCCATATCTAATTCGCGCATTTCCTCACAAAAGTGAAGCAGAACATCTAATTCGGTTTCTGGTTTCTCAGAATATTTAATGTACTTATTGGCAATACGTAACGCTCGTCTAATGCTCTTTTTAGCTAGGTAAAATCCACTGGTATTTGTAGCTGAAAAAGCTTCTGAAACTTCCGCTTTAATAGCTGTAACATAGGCGTCTTCGTTCTCAGCTTCAAAAAGAATATAATTGGCCAGCTCCTTATTATCTCGCTTGTATTTTAGAAGCTTATCACACAATTCCATTATTTCTTCTCTGGAAAGCGCCTTGAGTTCTTTTCGTATTTGTGCAAGCGATGCTGACTTCATGATGCCGAAAGTAAATATCAGAGCGTTCAAATAACCCACTTTCATAAATTGCATGTATGAAAGAGGGAAAAGCCAGCTTTAGCGCGGAGATTATTGCTGCCATGCGCGCGCTTGAATCAAGAAGGCCAGAACATCTTCGAATTTGCCACGACCCTTACGCTCGACATCTTATCCGCTCTCGCTTTAGGAAGTTTGCTCAGAATAAGTTTATCACCAAACTGATTTATTGGTATGTAGAACGAAAGGGGCCTGGACTACCCGCAGGAATTGCAGCCCGAACACGCTACATAGACGATATTGTAAAACTAGAAGTGGATAATGGAGCTCAGCAACTAGTTATAATGGGTGCTGGTTTAGATATGAGAACATTTCGGTTAGAAGAATTGAGAAACGTGCATGTGTTTGAAGTGGATTTTCCAGCAACACAGGAACTAAAAAAGCAAAAGCTAACAGAAATAGAACTGCCTGAGCGAAGTAAACTCTCTTACGTTCCAGTCGACTTTAATAAAGACAATTTAGGCGAGAAATTAACAGATGCGGGTTACGATCCAAAATTGAAAACCCTCTTTATTTGGGAAGGTGTAACGATGTATTTGGATGCAGAGTCGGTTAATCGCACACTCGCTTTTGTTGCTTCTAATACAGGAAAAGGATCAACCCTTTATTTCGATTACCTGATGCAATCTGTATTGGATGGAAGCTGCAAATACCCAGAAGCTACTGCTGTGCGAAAGACAAAATCGTTTAACAGCGATGGAGTTGAGAAATACACCTTCGGTATTGATGATACAGGGATTGAATCATTCCTATCAAGCCGTGGGTTCAAACTGCTCGAACATATGACAGGGGAATCATTAAAAACGCGCTACTTCTTTGGAGAGAACTCCAGCCGTTATGTTTTCAGAATTTGCGGATTTGTGCATGCCGAAGTGGCACGGGAATTAGAAAAACCTTGAAACCAAAAACTTAGTCCTGCTCAGGTAGATATTGGTCTTCGTTTAGCTCACCAATAATTTCAAATTCCGTTCTTCTATTAAGCGCTCTTCCTTCGGGGTTATCCGAACCATCAGCATTGGTGTTTGGGGCAATAGGCTTGGTTTCACCATAGCCTTTATCAACCAATCGTTGTGGGTCAATTCCCTTAGAAATCATGTAAACCACCACACTTTTTGCCCTGCGCTGAGAAAGATCCAAGTTGTAAGAATCGGACCCTTTGGCATCTGTATGAGATGACAATTCAATAATAATCTGGGGGTTCTCAATCATAATTGGGTACAAACCAGTATCGAGACTCACCTTAGCCGATGCCGTCAAATTATCACTATCAAAATCGTAGAGAATTCCTTCCAGCACTATTGGCTTCTTCGGAATCTTAGTCAGTTTGAGCTGAACGTTTAAGGTATCGGCCGGAGTCAACTTCTTGGTAGTAACATCCACTGCATCGTTAAAATAGCCTGCCTTTTTAGCTTCAATCGTATAATCCCTATCTGGTTCAAGAGTAAAGCTGAAAGTGCACGGATTGACTCTTAATTCTTCGGCCAAATACTTCTCACCCGTTGTTGGATCTTTCATATACAAGAACACGTTAACCTCATCCAAACAGGTAGAATCAATCACCAAACCATTCAAGTGAATGTTGACATACTCTACGAATTCGAACGAATAGATATCATCACAACAAGTGGCGTTCATTAAAGCAACTCCTCCTTCTCTATTAGACACTAAAAAACCTGTTCTTCTATCTTTATTAAGCACAAAATCGAAGTCATCTGCAGGAGAATTGACTGCCTTTCCAATGTGCTGAATGGAGTCTTTCGACCATTTTGTTTTCTCGCCTTCAATCTTGTACACGTCCAGTCCGCCCAAACCAACTCTGCCATCCGTACTGAAATAAAGCGAGTGAGTAGATGCATCATAATATGGAGTGAACTCAGTACCTGGTGTATTTACAGCAGCACCAGCGTTTTTAGGGGCACGAAACCGCTTAGTACGTGCATGATATTCTGTGTACCAAATATCTAATCCGCCTTTGCCTTCGGGTCGATCTGAAACGAAGTAAACTACTTCTTGATTTCTCTTTGATTCGCGGCCAACGGTTGGTTGTGTGGTTGTATAACCAGACATATTAATCTGATCATTCATTTTAATCGGCTCGCCCCATTTGCTGGCTTCCTTTTCTGAATAATACAGCTGACAAATAACCTTGCCCTGAAAATTCTCTTGGCACTGCGTGAAATAAAAACGCTCACCATCAGGAGATAAAGCTCCGTTTCCGATGTGGTTTTGTAGTTCTCCGATTGGATCTGTGAATTCACCTGTCGACTTCCACTTCCCGTTTTCCTTTTTGGCTAAATAGAACTTGCGCTTTGGCAAATTGAGGCTATCGACATCTTCAATGTCATAGAATTCTACTTCCTCACTTACTAAAGAACCGTACACAAGTGTTATAGAATCAAACGGAATTGGAGAGAATTCGATGTGAGCTTTATTGATGCTTTCATCCAAATGATCAACCTCAGCTTTATTCACTGAATCTCGCAAGGAAATAGCCAATTCGCAGCCAGCTATCTTATTCAAAGTCAACCGTCTGTACCATTTATCATCCATATCGGATGCAAATCGTTTGAACTTGATGAAATTGCTTTTCGCTTCTTCGTACTTACCCGTCTGCATAAACATATCGCCAGCATGATACAATGCCATGGGCTTTTGTTGTCCACCAGTGAGTTTGAGATATTTCCAATAGGTATCGGACGCGTGCTGGTAATCGCGTGCTCCTCGATATAATTCGGCCAATTGATAGATTACAGCAGCATTTTCAGGTTTTCGCTTTACCCACTCTTTATAATAAACCAACGCAGAATAGGTATCGCCAATTCTCAAGGAATTGGTGGCTAAACCGCGAATCTTACGCATGCTCAATTTCTCCGTTTCAGGTAGATTTTGTTGAGCCTGCAGCGGAAGCGTCAAACACCAAGCGAAGATGAAAATCAGTATCTGTCGCAAGGAATGGCAACGCTTTTAGGTGAAAATAATGGTGCTGTGTACACAAGAGAAAGTTCGAAGGTTGTTTTCTGGCTGCTTTGTGCGCTAAGTTTAGATACGTTCAAATCATAGCTCAGACCAACATCAAAATTTTTGATATTCATACCGATAACGGGTGCAACGGCATCGCTATTTCTTCCAAAACCGCCACGATAAAGAATGCCTAGATATACGTGCTTTACCATTGATTTTTGGAAGTGATATTTCACGTTTCCACCCAAAACCATATCCGAAACTTTTGTGGTCCACATATATAGGAATTGTGGCTCGGCAGAAAAAGTCTTATTAATAGGCACATCAACCAGAACATGAACGGATTGGCGTGTTCTTAAACGCTCTGTCTGAGTTGTAAAATAGGTGTCTTTCGGTCTTGTAACATGAAAGATTGAAAACCCGACCGTTGGCTTAAATTTCTTGAACTTATGACTCCATGCAAAGCCCAAATTCATATCGAAAAATGCTTGCGAAGCTTTGATGTTGTCTTCACCGTTGTAAACGTTAGGGTCAAATATTCCATCCTGGTAAACCCATTGATCTGGAAATGTCTGTACACTTAAATCGGTGCTTTTAACCACAGCGCCAAGCTGAATTCCAGCCCTTACTTCATGACCTTTGATGACCTTTTTATAGGCTCCTGTCACAAAAATTTTAAGCGTATTTAAACTGAAGCCAGAATAGTTGTCATTGGCAATTAAAATTCCTGCATCAATCTCATCCTTGAAAAAGAAAAACTTCTTATCAAATCCTATATAACCTGTTGTAATAGCCTTGTTTATTTCGGGCCATTGATGGCGGTAATTTCCAACCGCTCGATAAGCACCATCGTACATACCAACCATTCCTGGATTCAGGTTTTGCTGATTGGTATAAAACTGCGTAAGATGAATGTCCTGAGCAATGATAGCCAGCGAAAAACACAGAACCAATATGGAGGTTAAAATGGCTTTCATCTACCACATGTGCTGGCCGTTTGGCGAAAGATTGTTTGAATACGTGTTGGCCATATGCAGGTATTGCTCGTAGCTAAAATGGCAATCGCAACCATAATAAGACATTACATTACCCGTGTCTGGATCATAAAAATCTCCGTTAGCATCTGTAAGCATACTTATGAAAATGCAATCGCCATTAATGTAATTCGCTGGAGGGTCAAACGGCACATACGGATCGCCCGGAGTATCGCAAAATCCATCTCCTTCTGTTTGGCAATTACTACCGTCTGCGAGTTCAGTACCATTGCCTTCAAAAGTGTGTGGCAATCCCCAGTAATGACCCATTTCATGGTTAAGCGCTCCACCTGGTTTTACAATACAAATACCTCCACCCGAAGGGTTGTTTATTCCACCTAAATCAGCAAAACCTCCAACACCTGGTGGTTCAATTATATGGTTTACATAGAATACATTGATGCGATACGCTTGATGATGAGCTGTTAGCATCTGGCTCCAATCAACCCCTCCAACAGCATCCAATGTATCCCACTGAAAATTATCTATATATCGGAACTCGCAAATTTCAAACGACACACAAATTTCATCGAAATAGGCATTTACACCTGCAACCTCGCCTTGAATAGCACCTTCGGAAACGTTGGCTTCTCCCAAACTATCCTTTACAATGTGTACAACAATTGAGAATCGCTTATCTAAACAAGGCAGCTCAGACCGTGGTTCTTCCAAAACAGGCAGTTCTTCTTTTGGAGAAAGACTTAGAAACAATGTCGCACCAAACACGAAAACCAGAAGTGGAAGAAGGTTTTTAATACGAATTGTGGTCATGAATATTTATCTTAAACAATGCGCCCCTAAATTACATTAATACCGATCTAGACATTAACTTAGTCGAATTCAATGTTACGAGGCATCCTTTTAAATCCAATGCGTTCAGAAGGAAAGCTCTTTACGCTGTTTATGAAACGACTCCTTTTTGTTTGGTTGCTTGTAGTTCTTGCTTTCTCGGCATTTGATGGCCTTGCGCAAACCGCCAACATCACACAAGGATGCGTTCCACTTACCGTAAGTTTTACTGCTCCTGTAGGAGGAGGCCCTACTCATTTCTGGACTTTTGGAGATGGAGCCACTGCCACTGGTCAAAATCCGAATAACACATTTGTTACTGCTGGAACTTATACCGTAGAATACAGTGCTACCTCCACCGGACCTGTAATAGGTACCGTTACGATTAACGTTTATCCGCAACCTGTTCCTGAATTTACTGCAATACCTACAGAAGGATGCGCTCCACTTTTGGTTCAGTTTACCAACACCACGCAAGTTGGAGCGGGAGTAAATATTACTGGTTACTCTTGGGTTTTTGGAGATGGAGGAAGTGCCACAGGTGCTTCGCCCAATCATTGGTTTACACAGCCAGGGTCATTTTTTGTTTCCATCGGAATTCAAACCAACCTCGCTTCTTGTAATGCAACGCAGGTTTACAATGATGAAATTGTCGTTACACCTGGCCCGAACGTGAGTTTTACCACATCTCCCAATCCAGCAACAGCTTGCGACCCACCGCTCAATGTTTCGTTTACCAATAACAGCGGCTCTGCTGTGCCATTAACGTATGAATGGGATTTTGGTAACGGCAACACCTCTACCCTTGAAGACCCTTCAGCAGAGACCTATAATGTCAATGGCAATTTTGTCATTAGCCTCACCGCTACAGACACTTTTGGTTGTGCAAATACCTATCAACGACCTGTAACTGTTGGTTCTCCGACTACCGATTTTCTAATTCCAGACACCATTTGCATCAACGATTCGGTTCAAATGATTAATAATTCCTCAGCGGGATTTTACCAGTGGGTGTTTGCCGCTGGAAACGTTCCGCAGATAACTTCCTTAGAAGAACCATGGGTACATTTTTACACTCCTGGAGTTCAAAACGTAACGCTTACCACAAATGCTGGTGCATGTTCAAGCAGTCAGACGGTAAGTATATTGGTTGAAGACCCTTCGGCTGAGTTTACCTCTACCCCAGATTATGCCTGTGTTGAACCCATGGACGTTCAGTTTACTCCCGTAAACCAAGGTTATGCATCTTATGAATGGTTGTTTGGAGACTCTTTGACAAGCACGCTGACAAACCCTTTGCATACTTATATCTATGAAGATACAACCATCTATTCTTGGTATGGATTAGATACGCTACGCACCGAGTTAATCATTATCTCAACCGCAGGCTGTAGGGACACTGTGGCTCATATCGATACACTTTGGCTACCAAATGCAGTGTTTTTCCCAGATGTAGCCGAAGGCTGTCTGCCTCTTACTGTCACTTTTTCTGATTCGAGTACTTCTAGAGAAGATATTATTTCTTGGGAATGGCATTTAGGCGATGGATCGGTGATAAATGCAATTGATGGTTCTGCGGTTTCCGTAACCTACACTCAACCAGGACATTACGATTCATACCTCATTATAGTGAACGCTGCGGGTTGCACCGACACCTCTTATAATGTAACCACCATCGTTGGCGATGAATTATCGCCTGATTTCGCTGTGGATGTAACGCAAGTTTGCCCCGGAGACCCAATTCAATTCACCAATCAAACAGCGTTATCAGATAGTGTTGATTACTGGCATTATTATTCCGAAACCAACCGGCAATTCCATTGTTTTGATGACCCAAATCCAACTTGGCAGTACACCAATGAAACTGGACTGCAAGATGTAACGCTAATCGTTGGTTGGAACGGCTGCTTTTCTTCGACAACCATCAGCGACCTTATTCAGGTTGATGGACCGATTGCCGAAATCTTCTTCACCTGCACATGCGAATCTCCGAATGAAGTTGCGTTTGAAAACCGCAGCCATGATGTGACAGATTTCATTTGGGATTTTGGGGATGGAAACACTTCGACCGACCCTGACCCTGTGCATGTTTATGCTGCCACTGGAGATTATACCGTTACCCTCACAGCAGACAACACGGTATCGGGCTGTCCTACTTCGATAGATACTGCACCTATTCATATACGTAATATTCATGCTCAGTTTATATCGGATAGTGTAATCTGTAGCGGAGTCGGGAGTCCATTTGACGGATCTCTTTCCGTAGACGTACACAATGCATGTTGGAACGGTTATTCTTGGAGGTTTGATGACCCAACTATACGCCCAATTACCACAACCAACCCGTCCTACCCTATCGAATTCCCTTCATCTGGTCAATACGGAGTATCGCTAATAGTAACGGATATAAATGGCTGCACCGATACTGCGCATTCTCAAGTTGGCGTTTACAGCATTGAGGCTGATTACATCATTTCTGACAACCATATTTGTTCACCAATGACGGTCGACTTTACCGACCAAACCACTTCGGATACGACCGTAACTGGCTGGACTTGGAGTTTTGGAGATTTGGCGTTTGGCAGCACGCAAAACCCAGATCATGCCTACAACGGTTTTCAAGACACACTCTTTACATTCTTGATTGTTGAAAATGCCGTTGGTTGTATTGACACTACCGACACGACCATCATCACCATGTATGCCCCAACGAGCAACTTGAGTTCTAATCCATTCTTTCCAAATATTTGTGTAGGTCAATCTGTCAATTTCACTGCAAGCAATTACACACAAGGTGGTTCTAGTCTAAGTTTTGATTGGGATTTTCAGGATGGCGGTTCTAGCGCTTTGCAGAACCCAAGTCATCAGTTTAATCAAGCAGGTACATTTAGCGTTGTCATGGTTTTTACCGAGCAAGCCACCGGCTGTATCGACTCTGTCTTCAGAACTGTGAGCGTTCAAGATTATCCTATTGCAGGATTTACAAGCGGAGACTCTCTACCCGTTTTCTGCAGTCCTGCAAATGCCACTTTTACCGATACCACCATTAGCAGTGCGTTCCACACCCGAACTTGGAACTTCGGAAACGGCTTCACCGGAAACACCAACCCAAGCTCTACCGCTTACAATAACAGTGGGAATTACACTGTGCAAATGATTGCTACTACTAGCAATGGTTGCGCAGATACTGCAACCATCGTTTATTCGGTAATTGATCCAGAAGGCTCATTTTTCATTGACATTGACACTATTTGTCGTGGAGAAGAAATAACATTCACACTTCAGGATACAAGTGAGGTTTATGATTTCATTTGGGATTTTGGGGACGGAACTTCTGCCACTAACGTAAACCCAGTTTCGCACGCTTACACCTTTGTTCCTCCTTCGGGTCAAACTGTTGGTAAGCTGGTAGTTTCAGGGCTTTTTGGCGAATGTCCAGTCGAATCTACCTTGCCAATTTACATTCATGAAGTGGTAGCAGGATTCACACGTAACGATGGAATTGACACAGCGCTTTGCTTTCAGCCATTTCCAATTACCAACACTTCTTTAAACTCAGATGTTTTCTACTGGGATTTCGGATTTGGACCAATCAGTACAGTGGAAGAACCGGGAATTTTAAACTTCCCAGCACCTGGATTATATGATGTAATACTTGGAGTATCCAACAACATACTTGGTTGTAATGACACTATTGTGAAGTCGATTTTACTCCATCCAATTCCAGAAATATTGTCCTTAGGAGATACAATTTGCGAGGGTAGTACAGGGCAAATTCAGGTACTAAATCCTGAACCAAGCTCATCCTACACTTGGACATCTATAGAAGCCGTTGATAATCCGAACGCCCCAACCACCACTTCATCGCCTTTACTTACTGCCGATTATGAGATAGCGGTTGTAGATACAAATGGATGTACCGATGTTGATACAGCAAGCATACGGGTAATCAATCCATTGATTCTTTCCGATTGGGACACTACTATCGTTATTGGCGATTCTATTTGTCTGCCAATTAATGCCGAGGCTGGACTTTACGTTTTTAACTGGACTCCAACCGAAGGTTTGGATTGTGATACATGTGGAAGCCCTTGTATACAGCCTCTTGAACTCATAACGTACTCTGTAACTGTTTCTGACATTCTAGGATGTTTCACCTCCCAAGCAGATTACACCATAGACATTTATCCAGAAACATTTATTTCTATGCCAACTACGTTTACGCCAAACGGAGATGGTGCAAACGATGTAATTACTGTTGAAGGTTGGGGAATTAAGCAACTAGTCGAATTTCGAATTTTCAATAGATGGGGAGAAGAAATTTTCCTTTCTACAGACGAAGATTATGGCTGGGATGGTTATTACAAAGGTGTGCTTCAGAATAATGATGTTTACGCCTATAAAATCACGGCTTACACTTGGCGAGATGAATTGAAGACCTTAGAAGGCTACATCAATTTGATGAGGTAAGCTAGTTCACCCCCCCTCCACTAAGTCTCTTCCCAAACACAGTTTCTCATCCTTATGTAACCAAAGTCAGTTTTGGTTCTAATTGCTTGATATAGTTTAGGTGCAGATTGAAAAAATCATGACCAATATCAAAGCCATTTTCATCATTATACTTCTTGCAACTACTAGTTGTGGGAGTTCCGCTCAGAAAGCTATCCCTGTTGCTCAGTTTCAAGAGATGATAAAACAGCAGGAAGCGGTGCAACTCGTTGATGTTCGAACTGCTGAAGAATTTGCTGGAGGCCATGTAAAAGGAGCATTGAACATTGACTTTCACTCGGCAAGTTTTGTCGAGAGCTTCAGTAAGATGGAAAAAGACCGTCCTGTGTTCGTTTATTGTCTTTCTGGTGGCAGAAGTGCCAACGCTGCAAAACAACTCATGGGAATTGGGTTCACAGATGTATACGATATGAAAGGTGGAATGATTGCCTGGAAACGTGCGGAACTGCCAACAGAAACTGTTGGTAATGCAACAAAACCTGCTGGCTTAAGCAAAGAATCCTACGACAAGATGATACAGTCCGACATTCCTGTGCTAGTTAACTTTTACGCTCCTTGGTGCGGACCATGCAGAAAGATGAAGCCAATGCTAGAGGAATTGGATAACGAAGCAAACGGCAAATTCACTTTTTTGAAGCTAAATGCTGATGAAAATGACGAATTGATGAAGTACCTTAATGTGGCAGAAATCCCAATGTTCTTTATCTACAAAAACGGAAAAATTACTTGGCAACACATCGGATTGATTGAGAAGGATGTGCTTATAAAGGAATTGGGTCTGTAGTCTACTTCTTTAAACTCATCACCGAAACATGAAAGGGCATCACTTTCGTGAAGTCATGCTCCCACTCTGCCTCAAATCCTGAATTTCGAAGCATTTGAGCCGTATCTCTGTTGAGGTGGCAACCTTCGGCAAAATGTTTCCATGCTGGATTTAGCACTGCATGCACCAACTTTCTAGGATTGGTTTTGGCATGCACATGTTCTAGAATTATCAGTTTTCCGTCTGGCTTTAGCCATTTCTTAAAACTATCAACGGCCTTTTCAGGCTCGGGAATAGTGCACAGAACGAGCGTGCAAACAATGGCGTCAAATCCCCCTTTTGGAACTTTCTTTTCCAATTCTTCACTCCCTACTCCTGCAAGAACGATTTCGATTTCAGCAGATACCTGTTCCATCTTCAATCGCTCAGATGCATACTTGAGCATGTGCTCAGATGGCTCACTGGCTATAACCTGGCAGCCCTTGGGATAAAGCTTGAAATTGATTCCAGTACCCGAACCAACCTCCAAAACATTTCCACTTAATGGTTCCAAAAGTTGCTTTCGGTATCTCCCCAAAACCTTCTGCTCCATCGACTCCATAAACGGGTCATAAAACCTCGCGAATAGCTTCGAATAAAAACCTTCTTTGATGTTGGCGTTGGGATTGCTCATTAATCAATCGAAGACTTATCCTCTGAAGTACGTACAATCAACCTGGTGCCTTTATCATAGTTAAGGTAACTCCACGCCCAATTGACGAACACTACCAAACGACTGCGGTAATCGACTAATAGCATCAGGTGTACAAACATCCATGTGAGCCAAGCAAATAATCCTGAAAAACTAAAAAAAGGCAAATCAACCACAGCCAAATTTCTTCCAATTGTTGCCATTGTTCCTTTATCTGCATAGCTAAAAGGCTGCATAGTAATATTCTTGGCCAGGGCATTTAAATTTTTGGCGAGTTTGGAACCCTGCTGTCCGGCAACAGATGCCAGCATTGGATGACCATTTGGTGCTTGATCAGATTTTATCTGAGCAACATCGCCAATGGCAAATACATTTTCCTTTTCTACTACCTTATTAAATTCATCAGTCAGAATTCTATTTCCTCTTACAATAGTTGCATTTAACCCAGCAGGCGGCACACCCTGTACACCTGCAGCCCAAACAAGTGTTTTGCTGTTAAAAACGTGTTTGCTGGTGATAACTTGCTTTCCGTCATAGTCCTTCACTTGCGTTCCTAACCAAACATTAACATCCATCTTTTTTAGAAACTTTTCTGTTTTCACAGAAGCCGTTTCGCTCATGTTTGCCAACAAACGATCTGAAGCTTCTACAATATGAATCTGCATTTTCCTAATATCCAGATCAGGGTAATCTTTCGGGAGAATTTGCTTTTTGAGTTCGGCCAAGGCTCCAGCTAATTCAACTCCCGTAGGTCCTCCACCAACAATCACAAAACTCATTAACGCTTCTTGTTCCGATAAATCGGTTGTATTGAGTGCCTTTTCAAAATTGGTCAAAATCCTGCTTCTCAAATTGAGCGATTCAACCAAATTTTTCATTGGCATGCTGTACTTCTTCACGTTCTCCATTCCGAAGAAATTTGAATCAGCACCAGTGGCAATTACTAGAATATCGTACTTAATTGGTCCGATTGAGGTTTGAAGCGTTTTAGACGATTCATCAACTTGAATCACATCAGCCATTCTAAAATGAAACCGCTTTTTACCCTTAAAAACCTTGCGCAATGGATATGCAATGGAATCGGGTTCGAGACCGGAACTTGCTACCTGATACATTAAGGGTTGAAATGTGTGGTAATTGTTCCTGTCAATCAATACCGTTTGGTATAAAGAACTATCAATTCCCTTCGCCAGTTTTAATCCAGCAAACCCGCCTCCAATAATGACAACACGTGGAAGGTCTAGCGTGGGAATGTTCAGTTGTTCTGCTCCCATATTGCTGTCAAATGTCGCTATAAATGCAGTAGACTAAACGTCAACCAGGAAGCAATTGCGCGGGTAGTTTCCTGCAATCCTGTCACCTCTTTTTCATAGTCTGATGGATAAAACTGACAACACTTCCGTTTTAGGTTGATGGCACAGCTATTGACATTTGGCCATCAAACAAAAGCAAATACCTAATTCCTAACAGCTAAACGCTAAAAAGAATGGCAACAGATACAGCAGACAAAACACAAAAGGGAACTATTAATGTCTCAACCGAGAACATCTTCCCAATCATTAAGAAATTCCTTTACTCAGATCACGAGATTTTCTTGCGTGAGTTGGTAGCTAACGCAACAGACGCTACTCAGAAACTGAAAACCCTTAGCGGGTTGGACAAGATTAAAGGCGAGCTAGGTGATACAACCATAGAAATTGTTCTAGATAAAAAAGCTGGTACGCTTACTATCAAAGACAAGGGAATTGGTATGAGTGCCGATGATGTAAACAAGTACATCAACGACATCGCTTTCTCTGGAGCGGAGGAATTTGTGAATAAATACAAGGACAAGTCGGAGGCAATCATTGGCCATTTCGGACTAGGGTTTTACTCTTCTTTTATGGTGGCAAAAAATGTGGAAATCATCACAAAAAGCCATGTAAAAAGTAAGAAAGCTGCACATTGGACATGTGATGGAAGTCCGAACTATACGCTAACAGAAAGCGACCGTAAAGACCGCGGAACAGACATTATACTTCATATTGCCGAGGATAGCTTGGAGTTTTTGGAGGAAGCACGCGTTCAAGGAATTCTTGACAAATACTGCAAGTTCTTACCGGTTACAATCAAATTTGGAACAAAAACAAGAACCGAATACGCCAAGAAGGACGACAAAGGAGAAAAGATTGGTGAAGATGTAGTAATAACGGAAGACAACATCGTCAACAATACATCTCCAGCTTGGACAAAGCAGCCTTCAGAATTAAGTGAAGAGGAGTACAAAACATTCTACCGCGAGTTGTATCCGTCATCTTATGATGAGCCGTTGTTCAACATTCACCTGAATGTTGACTATCCTTTCAACCTGACTGGTATTCTGTACTTCCCTAAGATTAAGGACAATATTCAGGTTCAGAAAGACAAGATTCAGCTCTACAGCAATCAGGTTTTCATTACTGATAACGTAGACAATATTGTTCCTGAGTTTTTAACGCTGCTGCACGGTGTAATCGATTCACCAGACATTCCATTGAACGTATCGCGAAGCTATTTGCAAAGCGATGGTAACGTGAAGAAGATTAGCAGCCATATCAGCAAGAAAGTAACTGATAAACTAGCTGAGTTATTCAAAAATGATCGTGCTGATTTCGAAACGAAGTGGGACGACATCAAGATTTTCATTCAGTACGGAATGCTGAGCGATGAGAAGTTCAATGAGAGAGCAAGCAAGTTTTGGTTGTTTAAGAACACCGAAGGCAAGTATTTCACAATGGAGGAATACATTGAGCATATTACGGCAGCTCAAACCGATAAAGACAGCAAATTGGTTTACCTCTACACCAACGACCCAGTTGGACAGCATTCTTACATTAATAGCGCTACAGATAAAAGGTACGATGTGTTGGTGATGGATTCTCCGCTTGATTCTCACTTTGTAAACCAATTGGAGCAGAAAATAGAGAACAGCACCTTTGCTCGAGTTGATGCAGACATCATTGATAAACTCATCAACAAGGATGAAGAAGCGCCAAGCAAGCTTTCTGATGAAGAAAAAGAAAAGCTGAAGCCAATTTTTGATTCTCAGGTGAACTCTGAAGAAAGCAAAATCAACTTTACTGTTCAGTTTGAAAACTTGAATGAAACGGATATGCCAGTTACCGTTACCCAACCAGAATTTATGCGCAGAATGGCCGACATGCAGAAAATGAGCGGACAAGGTGGTATGATGGGAATGGGTGGTTTTCAGATGTACAACTTGGTTGTAAACGCCAATCACCCAAAAGTGGGCGAAATCCTAAGAAGCAAAGGCGACAACAAGGAGAAGAAAGCAAAACAGCTTTGTGATCTTGCCCTGCTTGGTCAAGGTTTGCTGAAAGGAAAAGAGCTAAGCGAATTCTTGAAGCGAAGCGTAGAACTGATTTAAGCTGGGATCGGACTAAATGAAAAGCCCCGATGCAAGAAATTGCATCGGGGCTTTTTAGTCTTGCAATAATTTCTACCCTTTAATCACTCTAAGAGTGGTAGTTTTTCCGTTTTCCAATAGGAGGTTAATGAAATACATTCCTGCTGGTTGATCAATCATTACATCTAAATTGTTTTCATTATTGAAATTGATAAAGTCAACCGTTTGCCCCATCATGTTAATGATAGATGCGGTTCCAGTTAAATTCTCATATCCTAAAGAAATAGTTACTCGTCCATCATTAGTTGGATTAGGATATACACTCACAACATCCTCAAGTTCCTCAACTCCGGTTGGATTAATAGGGTTGTAAATGAATTCAAAATCATCTACCCAAAGCTTTGCTGTCGTATTTCCGGCACCCGGAGCATAGCTAGCAGTAAATGTCATTAAAGCATAAGCAATTGGGTTTGCAGAAGTTCCAGAATAATCAAAAGGAACTGAGATTCGCGCCCAATCGGTAACACCGTTGGTTTGGAAACGTTTTTTGGCAACTGCAATTACCTGAGTAGCAACACCTCCTGGATCTCTATGATCGTTATCGTCATGAAGGATAACAGCCACAGAAGCAGAGTCGGTGGCATCTGTTACGCTGTATTTAGCGTAAAACACCAAACTATCTGGCATGTCTGTAAACGGGTGATTGAAATCAGCATCGCTTCTTTTAGTTAAAGCAAATCCTTGCGATGGCGTTGTATTTGGAGCGTTTATTTCACCAGTTGTCATAGTTCCATTAACCAGTGTTCCAGCAGCATCTGTACTTTCAATTCGCGCACTTGCTGAACCTCCATGAACCTCTGTGTTATCTTCAAAAACACGTTGAGTAGAACCGAAACCGCATAGGAAGCATAGGTTTCCAGTTGTCATGTTATTCCAACTAGTAGGTTCACCATTTCCGCCCCAGTTTTCAAAGTCGCCATTGGCTGGCTGCTGTGCAGATGCAGTTACTAATGCACCAGCTGCTAAAACTGATAAAATTGTAAAGTAGATTTTTTTCATAGTCGATTAATTTGTGTTCAAATTGGGTTAAATGGGGGTTTTAGACCTCCATTTTCAGGCGGCAAGTTAAACGAATTTGTGAGCCTCCAAATTCGATTTGGTCAATTGTATTTCAACAAAAAAGCCTCGTTCTGCTATCAGAACGAGGCTTTCCTATTAATGAACAATATTTAGCTTTTCGATTCGGCAATTTTACCGGCCACAAACGCAAATGGGATATACGCTAAGGTTAAGTCTACTACGATAAACCAAGTGGGCGCTGGGATTAAGTAAGCTGCAGCAATACCTCCAACCATGGTCCAAATACCTAATCCAATGGCAAATTTCATTTTGTGTGACGCAGCTATTAAGGCAGTAACCAAAGCACCTATAAACGAACCCATTGCATGAGCCAAAAATGGCATTATGAAATGTTTGGCTTCGTATAAATGAAGGTGTTCTTTGATACTATTTACATCGTTTGGGTTCACCCCTTCTGGAAGTGCCACAACAGAGCCGCTAATCATTATCAGTGACATGTTTGCAAACATTCCGGCTATAACTCCAGCAATAACGGCTAGTATGTTTCTTAAAATCGGATTCATGTTTTGCTTTATCTAATTAGTACAAATTACCCTTTTCTAAAACCGAGAATTGCGCCACCAATTGCGCCAGTAACTCCGTAAAACAATGCCGCTGTAGTTACATCTACCGCAAGCAATATACTTCCATCATGCATATTGAAAAACGAAAACATACTTGACGTAAAAGTAAGTTGAAGTAAAAAGCCTACAGAAAAACCTGTAATAGCTCCGCCAACCAAAGTCCCTTTATCAATGCGATCTATAACCAAAACAATAAGCAATGCGGGTGCAAAACAACTTATGACCAGCCATATCATATCTGGGTGATCCTTAGCCAATCCCTCATAAACGATTGTGTGAGACTCGTAATAATCGTGAAGGAGCATTCCGTAAATGACCCAGCCTCCGAAAAAATTCCAGATGGTACCGGCTAGTGATGCAAGTAAAATTTTTGGATACATGATTGAATAGTTAGATGGTTAATCAATTGAAGGTATAAATTTTATTTCCACATATTAATCAACGCTCGTGGCTTCAATTGCCTAGACTGTCAAGTAATTTATACTATGAAACGACCTGAATGAACCATTGATTTGGAGGGAATGGATTGACTTTGCAAGAATGGAGATATTTTGAATTATTAAAAACCGTAAGAATCCTCAGGTACAAACATTCCGTAAATTAAAAGTGCCCAACAGGCAACTCCAAATACTATAAGGCCCAGTTGTCGTCCATTGAATGAGGTTTGTTCAATCACTCTAAATTCAGTCGAATTGCGTTTCGCATAATTGAGCGCATTAAAAGGAGCGATAGCAAATACAAACGAGACTAAAGAAATAAGCCAGAACGGGTCTGGCAATCTCGAAAGCAAATTACATCCTAAGAATCCCGCAAAAAGCCAGCCTGACGAGTAGGTTTGTCCGTAACCCTTGATTATTGCGTATTCCTGTATTTTATTGAATAGTGGAATCATGAAGATTATAGAGAATATCGCCCTAGGTACCGGCATGACATCCAACTTTTCTTTCTCTTTGAAAAATTTCCAAGCTTTATAAAACCACCACACCTCATAAATTCCAAACGTAATAATGCTTAGAAAACCAAATTTCTCAGCACTAATAACGTACTGGTCTTCAACCTCGTAATTCTCATCTAGGACGTGGCTATCTAAAATTTCCTCTTCTTGCATTTTAGATTATGATTTTACAATGACTCGAGTAATCTACGGTGGTAGTTAATCTGCCCTAAATGATAGGAAGTGTGCGAAAGAAGGTGAACGAGGAACCATTCTGTTGACTTATCTCCTCCAAACACATCTATCGGAAATAGCTTCTGAACTTCAAACTCGTCCAAATTCAGCAAGGTTGTATCAACTGCCAACTTCGCATTTTCCAAGTCAGAAATTATGTGGCCCAACGGTACATTTTTGGCTTCAAACTCTAATTCGCGATTTCGAACATAGCCTGTTTTACCCAAGGTGGCTCCAATAAAATGTTGAAGGTTCCCTGCGACATGTAATGCTATGTTTCCTGCAGAATTAGAAATCTCTTCATGTGTTTTCCAAATCAGAGTTTCATCAGAGTATAATCCAAGCTCTTCTTGAATCTTAGAAACCTCTCTTTGAATAATTGAAGAAAGTGAATGCAGCATTACAGTTCTCCGCAATCGTCAATTTGAATTGGAGCTGATGTAGAACCAGAACGCGATCCGCACATTTCAATCTTTTGTACAATCTCTATTCCTTCGGTTACTTTTCCGAAAACAACATGTGCTCCATCTAACCAAGGACAGGCGATTGTCGTAACGAAAAACTGACTTCCGTTGGTACCTGGTCCTGCATTTGCCATGCTCAACAAACCTGGTTCAGTGTGTTTTAACTCGAAGTTTTCATCAGCAAACTTTTCACCGTAAATCGACTTCCCTCCTGTTCCGTTATGGTTTGTAAAATCGCCTCCCTGAAGCATAAATTGTGGAATAACTCGATGAAAACTACTTCCCTTATAGCCGAATCCTTTTTCTCCTGTGCATAGTGCGCGGAAATTCTCGGCAGTTTTAGGAACAATATCTGCGTTTAACTCAAATACTATTCTACCTGCGGGTTGCTGGTCAATACTCACATCAAAAAATACCATTGGGTTTTTCACTTCGCTCATTTGTCTTGTTTTTGGTGAGACAAAGGTAAACCAATGGTTAAAATGATTTTACTTGGGTAAAAATGGTCCGTAGTGTGATTAAGAAGAGATGTTAGAGTTCCTTCTTAATCAGCTTCAACGGTCCCGGCTCCATCTATTTCTGCATTCACCTTGGGTTCTCCTTTGTATCTAATACTACCACTTCCGTCTAGTTGGGCATCCAAATTTTCACTGGCATACACTCTTATATCTCCAGATCCATCTAGCACGGCTTCGCAGTTAAGCGACTCCAATTTAAAGGCAGTAATGTCTCCAGAACCTTCTAGTTCTACACTCAATTTAGAAGTAGTACCTGCTAAATCAATATCTCCACTTCCTTGAAGCAAGGCCGTTACTTCCTTGGCTTTCAGCTTTAAGTCAATATCTCCGCTGCCATCCAAATTGATCTCCGCATTAGATAAAACTTCCAGCACACCTTCAGAATCTATATCTCCACTTCCATCAAGGCGCACTTTAAGACTTTTAATACCAACGAAAGTTCCTATCACAATATCTCCTGAACCATCTAGCTCCACACTATTAAGCGAAGTCATGGTCAAATTCACCGTTAAATCATAATTAAAGTAGCTGCCAGGTTCAAGCGATATGTACAAAACTCCATCCATCACATCCATCCTGAGTTTATCAATTATGTTCTCATTGCCACTAGCCACTACATTTTGCAGGGCTCCTTGCTTAATGTTTACATTGAATGAGCCATCTAAAGAAACACCTTGAAATGGGTCTTTGGCAAAGCCTTTTTCAACTACAGGCCCATCTCCTGTGGTATATGTGCATGCACTTAATGCGAACGCTAATAATCCTAGATTGAGGAAAGAAAAGTGATTACGAATTGTCATTTTATTCAATTTTCATGCAAGTTCTAATTCCTAACGATTAGAGCAAAAAGAATCTTTTCTATTTGATTACCCGACCTAGTTTAACAAATAAGGGAAAATGCAAATTCTTTAGTTCAAAGCCATTCCAAACACCTGAAGATGAAAGGTCGCCTACGAAAGCCGGAATGGGGTTTTCGCCATTCTTTTGAATGTATCGATTTACGCTACTCCAAGTATTTAAATAACCCTCCAATTGTGCTAAACTCCATTGAACATCGATAGAGTATTTAGTTGAAAGTTCTATTGGATCAAACGGAAATGGAATGGAGGAATAATGTGCGTCAATGTGCTTTCGTTCTACATCCCAATATGCCCCAATTTCACCGTCATAAAATTGCAAGAGTTTATCATTAAACGATCGATCACCGTACATTAATCCGTAGCCAATAATGGCAACTATTCCATTGTTCTTGAGTACACGATTAACTTCTTTGTTGAAAGGATCGAAATCAAACCAATGTGCGGCCTGACCGACCGTTATTAAATCAAAGCTATCATCAGCAAATGGTGTTTTTTCAGCCCTACATTTAACATATTCGAGATTGTCAGTAACAGGCGCATTTTCTAGCTGCTCTTGACTAATATCCGAAGCTACTATCGTTTGAAAGTGATTAGCCATTTCAATCGCAATCTGCCCATTACCAGTGGCGCAATCCCAACACGAATCGCGCTTTTCTACATGCCTTAAAATTTCCTCAAGCAGGCTCGAAGGGTACTCAGGTCTAAATTTCTTATACCCTTTAGACTGTACCGAAAAATTATCTTTTACTTTCTTCATACTAATCAAAGAACAAGATACGTGAAGTTGGCGCTATTCTTGCCTCCACCAAATCGATTAACGATTAACTTAGCGTACCCAAAAAACCAAAATCATGAGAATTATTATAGCAGCGATTATCGCATTAACAATTGCTTTACCTAGTCAAGCCCAAACGACCATAAATGGAGTTACTCTTCCTGCAAGTATTAAAGCTGGAGAAGAATCAGCTGTTCTGAATGGCGGTGGAATTAGAAAAAAACTGTTTTTCAAATTATATGTTGGAGGGCTTTATTTAAGCGAAAAATCTTCTGACGCCAACGCGATTATCAACGCAGATAAAGCAATGGCGGTTAAACTTCAGATTACTTCTGGAATGATTAGCAGCGAAAACATGAGCGAAGCAATTACTGAAGGATTTGAAGCTTGCACGGGTGGAAATACTGCTCCGCTTAAAGCACAGATTGAAGAGTTTGTGAACACCTTTAAAAAGAGTGAAATTGTTGAAGGAAATGTATTTGACATCGTTTACGTGCCTGGCAAGGGAGTTGAATCTTACAAAAACGGAAAGCTTCAGGGAACAATTGAAGGCATGGATTTCAAGAAAGCATTGTTTGGAATTTGGCTCGGATCTAAACCTGCCGATGATGACCTAAAGGCTGCCATGTTGGGCAAATAAAATCTACCCTATTCTATTTTATGAGTTCAATTTTCAGAAAATCTTCGCTATTTCTAACGCTGGTCGTTTGTAGTTTTCATATTCAGGCCCAAGAGGTAATTACCGCTTTTGCGGTTGAGTATAAGGTTGAGGGAAGCAATGCGGCAGTTAACAAGGAGGATGGAGATTTTATGAGCTATTCCTTTACAGGGGCTAGCATGTCCATGATTCTCATTAACAAAATGGTAGACCTTAAAATGGTTTATAATGATGCTGAGGGAGTTGGCCTTTTGCTAAACTCCATGCAAATGGGTTCGGTAAAAGTGGCCGTAAAACTTACGGCTCAAGACCTAGAATATGAAAAAGAGCAGCTCAGGATTGAACCCATTTCAGGCACAAAACGAATTGCTGGATATCTATGCCAAGGAGCAATAATCCATGCCAAAGACAAATCGATTGAGGTTTGGTACAGCACAAAACTGAAGCCTCACGATTTCTATTTCGAAGGGTATTACTTTTCAGAATTAGAAGGCTTTCCGCTACTGATTATTGAGACAAATAAAGCAGGAATTCTCACTTCAAAAGCCACTAAAGTGGTAGTGAAAAACTTGCCAGATAATCTGTTCGACACCACAATTCCTGAAGGATATAAACTCACCACATTTGAGGTGATGAACGGTGGGGGTAAAAAGTAAAAACCAACATTTTATGAGATTTACAATAGCATTAGTGCTTCTTTTTTGGTGTGCCATTGGGTATAGCCAAAACGGTGCAACAATTATTTCTGATAATGAAGAGTTTAGACACGAACTAAATGCTGAGTATGCCGACAGTGCCAAGTCTCCATTAACCAAAGAAGACTTCAACTCTTTTACAGGACTTCCATTCTTTGAAATTGACACCAATTACCACGTAGTGGCCGAATTTGAGCGTGCAAAAAAAAGCAAGTCGTTTAAGATGAAAACCACCACCGACAGAAGACCCGTATATGAGATTTACGGCACCGTAACTTTTACTCTGTCAGGCAAGGATGTGAAATTGAATGTTTATCAAAGTCATAGGTTGCGAGAAATGGAGCAATACAAAAACGATTTGTTCTTGCCATTTACAGATTTATCAAACGGAGCAGAATCGTATGGCGGTGGCCGGTTTATTGACCTAGAAATTCCCGAAGGGACTACTATTGAAATTGACTTTAACCAGGCCTACAATCCTTATTGCGCCTACAGCACTAGATACTCCTGCCCTATTCCGCCAAAGGGAAATTTTATCGACTTGAGTGTTTTGGCAGGTGTGAAAAACCCGCATTAAGCGAAACACGCCTTAGCATTTCATCATAATTTTTAGCGTTTTACAGTCGTTAGAATAGCATGGCAGTTGCTGAATACCGTGTTTATGTAATTGAACTTTCAAAGAAGGTGTTTACAGAAAGCGCCAAATTTCGAGCGGCAAACCCTCAATTTAATGGCGCGTTGCAATGCCTTTACGTAGGTATGACTAGTAAAAGCCCGAAAGAGCGTTTTGAGCAACACAAAACAGGACATCGAAATAAAAAAGGACACAAAATTTCTTCAAACATTGTGGAGAAATACGGGATGTACTTAAGGCCCAGTTTATATAATCATATTCCGCCCATGAATAGGGCTGATGCTCTAAAAATGGAAGA
>CALCGD010000300.1 GCA_937900875.1 uncultured Flavobacteriales bacterium | reverse complement strand
ATTCCATAATATGAATCGATTCCTACCCTTTCTTGTGCTCATTTTGGCAGCATTTAGTACCCAAGCTCAAACCTCGACTTACAATAATCAAGTTTCATGTATTCTTAATGAGCATTGTACTTCTTGCCACCACGATGGAGGAATCGCACCCTTTTCATTAATGAATTACAGCGAAGCTTCTTCTGCAGCTTTCGGTTTGCAAGCGGCCGTTAACGTTGGCTCAATGCCTCCATGGCCTCCTAGTAGTACCTATAGCGAATTAGCTCACCCTCGTTTGTTATCTCAGGATGAGATTAACGCAATAAATGACTGGGTAAACAATGGCGCTCCTGAAGGAGGTGGAACGCCTCCACAGCCCCCAGTTTATAATGGTTCTGAAGAGATGACAGACCCAGATCTTGTTCTGACAATGCCTCAGTTCACCATAAACTCTGCAAACAATGACGATTATCGGTGTTTTGTAATTCCTACAGGCCTCACGCAAAACGTATATATCACGGAAATAGAAATAGTTCCTGGGAATAATGAGGCAGTGCATCATGTAATACTCTATCAAGACGCAACATTAACCCCACTTACATTGGACGCACAAGATCCAGGACCTGGGTATACGAGCTTTGGTGGAACAGGAAGCTCCGCTTCTTCATCAATTGGCGGTTGGGTTCCTGGACAAGGAAAAAAGACATATCCCAACGGAATGGGAGTGAAAATCCCTGTTGGCGCAAATATCATTATGCAGATTCATTACCCTATGACAGCAAATGGGCAGACCGACCAGACCAAGGTGAATATTAAATACACAACCAGTCCGGTGAGAGAGTTGTTTATCACATCACCTTTGCACCACGGAGCTCTGAACGAGGGTCTTTTGGCCTTGCCACCAAACCAAGAAAGCACGTTTACCACACAGTATGCGCTACCATTATACGATATCACAATTCTCGATGTCTCGCCACATATGCATCTACTTGGAAAGTCCATTAGAGCATGGGCTACTACACCAACCAATCAGACTATTCCTCTAATTGACATCCCAGAATGGGATTTCGACTGGCAAGGGTTTTATGATTTCAAAAATCCAATAAAACTTCCGGCAGGAAGCGTTTTGCACAGCACGGCTACTTATGATAACACAAACACAAATACAAGTAACCCCAATAACCCACCGCAATGGGTTTTTGCTGGCGAATCAACTACCGAAGAAATGATGTTGGTGTTCTTCAGCTTTACTGTTTATTTCCCAGGCGATGAGAACATAGTTGTTGACCCTAGTAATGGACATGAGTCTCATGCCTGCGAAGAATGGACTGGAACTTCAGAAAATGAACTAATTGAGTTCGACCTATTCCCAAATCCGGCTTCTGAACATTTGCTTCTTAATATGGACATACATGATTGCGAAGCAATTGAGCTCAGAAACTCATTAGGTCAAATCGTTACAAACCTTGAGCCGAGAGAACGCCAAATTGATGTTTCAAATCTTGCAAATGGTATTTATCTGCTTTCTATTATCACTAAAGGAGGTTCTTCTACCAGAAAAGTGATTGTTCGGCATTAAGGCAAAAAAGGGTCGTTGCTAAGCAACGACCCTTTTCATAAAACGCTCAATAAATTATTTAGTGGCCGCCCACTTTCTGATTTCAGTTCTAAACCACTCGTCAGCGGCAGTCGTCCATTTGTAATTATCTCTAAGATAAGCTACAGTCTCCTTTTCAATATCAGTGTAAGAATTACCATCCTTTACTGCTTCAAGAACTTGTTCTGCATCTGCTACAGAAAGCCTTCCATCACCGGCACCTGAAGTTAATTTATCAGCAAGTTCTATAAGCTCGCCATCATACTTGTTACCGTCAATAGTTTTGTAATAACTCATTGTGTTGTTTGGGTTAATTAATTATTTGGCAAGCGGAAAGACAAATAGCATGCCGAACTACGTGAAACACGCACATTGAATAAGGACTAAAAGCCAAACCCCAAACGGATACCAGGGATAATAAGGTGAGCTTTCTCCAGCATTGTAACATACCCAGTAACTTGTCCAGAATTACTTAGAAACAACTGGTCTCGTTCATAATTCACCTGCTTATAATTCACATTAAACAGAACACTAAGGTGCGCTCTTTTCCTTCTCGATTGAATCTTAAACCCCAGTCCGACTCCACCCATCGGTCCACCGCTAAGTCTATTTCCAAAATCATCAACTGCTTCTTTATCCTTTCCCTTAAAGGCGACTGCATAACCACCTTCTAAAGCCAAATAAGGCGTAAACCTTCCTTTTGTAGGACCATCAGACTGGAAATACAAGTACAAACTTGGATATGTACCAGCCATTTCCTTTTTCTGCAAACCATTAATCTTTGGATTAAATGGATTGCTCATTAAGAAGTCTACCCCAACGCCAACACCCAAATATGCATACTTGCTAAACTTATACCCATTCACAACTCTTAAACCTCCTTGAACGTTTTCAATGAGAATCTGTCCTTCAAAAAAATATCCTTTTTGTTTAGGCTCGTACCGAATACTATCCTTTTTCCAGTGTCCATGTCCTCGATTCGACCTCTGATTATACGACTCCTCCTTGACCTCTTTGGTTATCTTTTCGACCTCCCCAATCTTAACAGCAAACACATTACCATCTCTCGATTGAATCTTAAAGCTAACGTTCGGAACCTGTTCAATTATTAAACCTTTGTATATGCTTCCATCCTTGAGGTATATAACATCTTGCAAATGATCCTGTGCTTTTACTATTGCCGGCACCATTAAAAGTGCAACGGTGAGAACTTTGATGAAATTTTTCATGTTGATAATTTTTAACCAAACAACCTTGAGCACCAATTGTTGTTTTGACATCATGCTTTCAGC
>CALCGD010000299.1 GCA_937900875.1 uncultured Flavobacteriales bacterium | reverse complement strand
CGATATCACTGATATCAAAGGGAAGTTTCAAGACTTTAGCCATAAGAACCTTACAGATTTTGAAGATTCAGGTATGGTTCATTTCAATTTTGTGAATGGCGGAATGGGCTGCATCAATTATTCGACTTCTGTTTGGAACAGGAATTTAGAAAGTAGCCTCACCGTAATAGGCGAAAAAGGAAGTGTGAAGATTGGTGGACAGTACATGAATGAAGTTGAATATTGCCACATAGATGGGTACGAAATGCCAGAATTGGAAGCATCAAACCCAGCAAATGACTATGGATCTTATACAGGTTCTGCTGCCAACCATCATTATATAATTGAAAATGTGGTGGACCATTTAAAAGGAAGAAAATCTATATCTACCAATGCTCTTGAAGGCCTAAAAGTGGTAGAAATAATAGAGCGCATTTACGCTCAAAGACAGAAAGAAGTATTAAAAAAGGAAAATAAAGAGTGATGAATATTTACGAGAAACTGGTAAAGAAGGAGGCTAAACTAGGTGTTATTGGACTAGGTTATGTTGGTTTGCCGATAGCATTGGAATTTGCTAGAACAATTAAGGTAGTTGGATTCGATATCAACCAAGAACGAGTTGAATTGATGAAGAACAACATCGACCCTAGTGAAGAATTAGAGTCAAGCGATTTTGATGGATGCGATATTCTTTTTACCGCAAATACAGATGATCTTAAGGATGTGGATTTCTTCATCATTGCAGTACCTACTCCTATTGACGAGCACAATTTACCTGATTTAAGGCCTGTTTTAGGAGCTTCTAGAACGGTAGGTGGTGCACTTTCTGAAGGAAATTACGTGGTATATGAATCAACCGTGTATCCTGGATGTACTGAAGAAGATTGTATTCCTGTTTTAGAGGAGGTTTCAGGGTTGAAATTCAAGACAGATTTCAAGGTCGGGTACTCTCCGGAAAGAATCAATCCAGGCGATAAAGAGCATACTCTTAGAAAGATCATTAAAGTAGCTGCAGGTTGCGATGAAGAGTCATCCGAACTAGTTGCTAAAACCTATGAATTGGTGGTTGATGCGGGAGTGTACCGTGCTAAATCAATCAAAGTTGCTGAAGCAGCCAAGATTATTGAGAATACTCAAAGAGATGTGAACATTGCGTTGATGAATGAGCTTTCAATGATTTTCAATAGAGTTGGAATCAACACTTTTGATGTTCTTGAAGCAGCTGGAACTAAATGGAATTTCCTCAAGTTTTTTCCTGGTTTGGTTGGTGGTCATTGCATTGGTGTTGACCCTTATTATTTAACCCATAAGGCCCGTCAGCTAGGTTATCACTCAAAGGTTATTACCTCAGGACGTTCTATTAATGATGAGGTGGGTGCTTACGTAGCTCGCGAAACTGTAAAGAAAATTGTAGCCAAAGGAGGCGATATCAGCAAGGCAAAAGTGCTCGTTATGGGTGCTACGTTCAAAGAAAACGTGTCTGATATTAGAAACTCAAAGGTTGTAGATGTAATACGTGAGTTAGAGTCTTTTGGCGTGAGAGTAGAAGTGGTTGATCCACACGCTTCTTCTGATCAGGTGAATCATGAATACGGATTTGAACTAGCGGCCAAAATTGGTTCTGATTACGATGCCGTAATTCTTGCAGTGAACCACACAGAATATTTAGGTAAACCAGAGAGTTATTTTCAAGGTATATCTAAAGCAAATGGTGTGTTTGTAGATGTGAAAGGAGTTTACAAGGATCAAATTAAGCAGCTTTCGTACTGGAGTTTGTAATATGGTTGTTGTAACAGGCGGTACGGGATACATTGGTTCACACACGGTTGTTGAACTAATTAATAACGGCTACGAAGTCGTTATCCTAGACAACCTGTCCAATTCTCATTTGGATGTTTTAGATTCTATAGAGGAAATTACATCGAAGCGGCCAACGTTTTTTCAGGTTGATGTTGACGACAGAAATCAACTTAATACAGTGTTTGCTGAGCTCGGAACCAGTGTAGAAGCGATCATTCACTTTGCGGCAAAGAAAGCTGTAGGCGAATCGGTTCAGGAACCACTTATGTATTACCGAAATAATGTAGGTAGCCTCGTAAATATTCTTGAACAAACCCAAAAACATGGTATTTCTAAGTTCGTTTTCTCTTCAAGTTGCACGGTTTACGGTCAGCCTGATGTATGCCCAGTAACTGAGTCAACACAACGAAAAGAGGCTGAATCTCCTTACGGAAACACCAAAACCATTTGCGAAGACATTATTCGTGATTGTTGTAAAGTGCAAGAATTAACCGCCATTTCACTTCGCTATTTTAATCCAATTGGCGCTCATTCTTCAGGTAAAATTGGGGAGCTTCCGGTTGGAACACCGAATAATTTAGTGCCATATGTGACCCAAACAGCAGCAGGAATCAGAGAGTCGCTCACAATACATGGTAACGACTACCCAACTTTGGATGGAACGTGTGTGAGAGATTATATACATGTGGTTGATCTAGCTAAAGCGCATTTGCAAGCACTTAAAAGGCTTGAAGGGAGTTTGCCAAAGTCTAAATACGAAGTGTATAATATTGGCACTGGAGATGGGAAAAGCGTACTTCAAGTGGTTGACGCGTTTATTGCTGCAACAGGTATAAATGTTCCTTATAAGATTGGACAACGGAGGGGAGGAGACATCACCGAAATATTTGCTGATACTACATTGGCGAACCAAGCATTGAATTGGAAAGCAGAATTAAGTTTGGAGGACGCATTAAGTTCCTCATGGAATTGGGAGAAAAATTATAGATCTCGAAAAGGATGAAAACGATATTAATAACAGGCGGAGCAGGCTTTATTGGCTCGCACGTGGTAAGAAGATTTGTAAACAACTACCCGAATTACAGAATTGTAAATCTGGATGCGTTGACCTATGCAGGAAATCTCGAAAATCTGAAGGATGTTGAGACTGCTGATAATTACATTTTTGAGCAGGCGGACATAACAGATCCAGCCAAACTGAAGCAAGTATTTGAAAAATACAGGCCAGAAGGCGTGGTTCATTTAGCGGCAGAATCTCATGTCGACAGGTCTATTTCTGGCCCTATGGCGTTTATTCAAACTAATATACTTGGCACCGTAAACTTGCTTACAGCTGCAAAGGATCTATGGAATGGAAACTGGGAAGGAAAAAGATTCTACCATATTTCTACTGATGAGGTTTACGGATCGCTAGGTGAGGAAGGGCTCTTTTTTGAGGACACAGCCTATGACCCTAGAAGTCCTTATTCAGCTTCAAAGGCAAGTTCAGACCACTTGGTTCGTGCGTATTTTCATACTTACGGTTTACCAATTGTAATTTCTAATTGTTCTAACAATTACGGACCAAACCATTTTCCAGAGAAGTTAATCCCTCTGGCAATTCATCGTATTCAGAATAAAGAGGAAATTCCTATTTATGGAAAGGGTGAAAATATTCGTGATTGGTTATTTGTAGAAGATCATGCATCAGCAATAGACGTGGTTTTTCACAAAGGCGGATTAGGAGAGACATATAACATTGGAGGTAACAACGAATGGACTAATATTGACCTCATCAAGCTATTGTGCAAAATAATGGACGAAAAACTTGGACGGGAAGCAGGTTCATCCGAAAAGCTCATAACGTTTGTGAAGGATAGGGCGGGGCACGATTTGCGTTATGCCATCGACTCTACCAAACTAAAAACTGAACTTGGATGGGAACCAAGTTTAACTTTTGAAGAAGGACTACCAAAGACAGTTGATTGGTACCTAAACAATGAAGCTTGGTTGAATAACGTTACCAGCGGGGCATACCAGAACTATTTTAAGCAACAATACCAAGAACGATAATGTATCAAACACCATTTCATACAATCGATATTAGTAAGTCAACGTTTTTAATAACAGGCGGAGCAGGATTTGTAGGGTCTAATATTGCAAGATACCTTATGAAATATGGTGCTGGTAAGGTGAAGGTTCTTGATAATCTAAGCGAAGGAAAGATTGAGAATATCACCCCTTTTATCGGTCAGCCTAATTTTGAGTTCATTGAAGGAGATATAACCAATTCTGACACTTGTAGAGATGCCTGTCAAGGAGTCGATTACATCACTCACCAAGCAGCTTTAGGCTCGGTTCCGCGTTCGCTAGAAACACCACTGTTAACAAACGATGCCAACGTTACTGGGTTTCTGAACATGCTTACAGCGGCAAAAGATGCCAAGGTGAAGCGGTTCGTTTATGCGAGCTCTTCTTCAGTTTATGGTGATAGTCAAAAACTGCCCAAAGTAGAGGAGCACATTGGCGATCCTCTTTCTCCATATGCTGCGTCTAAGTTTGTAAATGAAGTCTACGCTGGCGTTTACGCCCTCAATTATGGAATTGAAGTAGTGGGTTTACGATACTTCAATATTTTCGGCCCAAACCAAAAACCTGACGGACCATATGCAGCGGTAATACCTTTGTTTATGGATGCGTTGCTCAAGGGTAAATCTCCATACATTAATGGAGATGGAGAGCAGTCTCGTGATTTTACGTTTGTTGAGAATGCTGTACAAGCCAACATCCGGGGAATGTTCTCTCAAGTTGCGGGTGCAACTGGTAAGGTTTACAACATTGCCTTTGGCGAAAGAACCACCATTAATGAGCTTTATTTCAACCTAAAAGACCTAGTTGGGTCAGAAATTAATCCAACCTATCGAGAGCCTAGAAAAGGTGATGTGAAAGATTCTTTAGCCGACATTTCTAAGGCTAAAGCTTTCCTCGGCTACAATCCTCAGGTAAGTATTAGAAATGGGTTGGACGTAACGCTAAATTGGTTTAAGGAGAACTACGGTAAATAATCCGTTACTCGTTAAAGAACAGTTCGTTAGCTCGTTGAGCTATACATCTACCATGATATTCGGATGCCGTTAATGTTGAGCGCAAATTTGTGCCAGCATAAAGTCTGCTGTAAACGGCCTCAGCTCCCATTTCCGTGAACGATGAGTAGATTCTCTCATCCAAGTTCAAGATGGAATGAGTGTTGTCTCTAAACTCAATATTTCCGTATCTGTTGGTTAACACCTGTGTGGCTGCATAAGCCATGGTAGATCTAAGTGACGGATATTCTGGCGTAGCAGGGTTAGTAACGTAAGACTCCCATTCTTGGTCTATGTTTTCCTGAATGT
>CALCGD010000298.1 GCA_937900875.1 uncultured Flavobacteriales bacterium | reverse complement strand
ACTATGACTTAACTTTGACTGTCCCCAGTCCACTTTGGTTTGAAGACATACATAATCGAACATCGTTCGGATAAATATCCTAAAAAGCACGCCATCTTGCAATCACGATATGGTATGTACTCAAGACTCCTGAATCTTTAGTGTAATGGCCATTAAAATGAGAATTAAATGTGGTTTTAAGCTATTAGATGTACCTACTCTTACTCACAAAACCGTTTTATTACGTTGTAAGCATTGGTAAGACCCAGTTCTCCTGCCAAGCTTAGGTCTTCACAGCCCTTTGATGTTTTACCTAAGAGAATACGTATTAACCCACGGTTGAAGTTGGCTTCAATAAAATTGCCCCGTGCTTCTGCGGCTAATCCAAACTGAGTTTCAGCTTCCTCATACCGTTCTGCATTAGCCAACAAATGCCCTAGATTGAAGTGCGCAAAGCTCAGGTCTTTATCTAACTCCAACACCTTCCGGTAATCCATTTCTGCCGCAACTAACAAGCGCTGGGTTTTAGCTTGGTAGGCAGAGTCGATGACATCCAGCGAACCAACAAGTTTTTCATAGTCCAATCGTACCTGGGCTTGTTCCATTTGATACACGGATGCTCGTGCAAAATAGGTTGCCGCCAGATTGCTTGTACCCTCTAATACCTTGCTTAGCACTTGCTGTGCTTGACTATACTGGCCAATCCGTGCATATAATGCCGCCATGCGCAATACGTCTCCAGAACCCTTTGCTTTCAATTTCTTCAATTCACCTTCCACCTTTTCGTTCTCGGTATCTTCCTCGGCTGCGGTGGTAAAGGCAATAGCACCTGTGTTGTAATACGGACGGTTAAAGCCATCGTACACCAAAATGTTAGAGTCTGTTTCTGGGAAAGCCGAAATACCATAAAATGGCAACAGTCGAATATCCACCTTTTGATGCTGAATCTTACCTACTTCCTGCGGAACTGGTTCAAACTCACCTTTCAACTCGGTTACCTTCATCAGCTTTATGTGCTGGTCCATTTTCACATCATCGTCAGACAACGATATTCTAGAACGGATATCGGCAAGGTTGCGCATGGTGCTGTTGTAGCCAGCTTCATCATTGAGCACTTTCAGAACTTCCAACTTGTTTTCGTGAGCCTCTAAAAACTCTGGAAACAACTCAATAGCTTGGTTGTAATCGGCCAAGGCTGCTTTATAGGCCTTCTTGTTATGTTGCAAGATGCCACGATTAAAATACCCCAATATGTTCTTTGGGTTTAGCTGCACTACCCGATTGTAATCTTCTAGCGCCAAGCTAATTTTATTCATTTCTGAATACACCAAGGCTCTGTTAAACAACACTACTCCATTATCTGGGTGCTGTACTAACACTTGTGCAAAATCCACCAACGATTCTGCGGTTTTTCCCATTTGCGCCAACGCCACTCCCCTATGAAAGATGGGCAGCGCGCTGGCATCGTCAAGTTTGATGGCTGTATTAAAATCGACAATAGCCAACTCAAACTCGTCTAGCTTTGAATGAGCAATACCACGGTGCAACACAGGCCGCATGGCCAAAGAGTCTAAGTTAATGGCACGCTCAAAATCTTCAATTGCCACCTTGTACATTTCAAGTCCGGCTTTGGCTTCTCCCCGCACCAAGTAGGTATAACTGTTTGCTTTCTTTAGGTCGATAACCTTGTTGCAATCGGAAATGACGTCCACATACCTATCCAACTGCAAACTTGCCAACGCACGATTGGAATAGGTTCGCCAATCTTCATCATTTAACTGAACAGACTTACCATAATCCATAAAGGCTTCTTTGTACTGCAGCAACTGACTTCTGCACACGCCTCTATTCAGGAACGCTTCGTGGTTTTTTGGGTTCAGTTCTATAGAGGTGCTAAAGTCTTTATCGGCCCCTAAGAAATCTTCTAATTCAAACTTAGCGATGCCTCGCAAGAAGAATGCTTCTGAATTGAATTGATTGAGCGAAATGGACTTGTTGAGCAACTCAATAGCAGAGAGGTGCCGTCCTCGACTTAACTCATATCTGCCTTGGCTAGTGTAGTTAGTACGAGATTGCGCAAGTGATGGCACCGACAACGCCAACCAGACCAGTATAAAACCCAATCTCGCCACGCCTTTTACATCTACCTTCTTCATCTTGTTCACTCCTCTATCCTATCGGAATAGTTAGCTATTAATTGCACGAAAGTAAAAAGGGCCGCTAAATGCGGCCCTTTAAACTCCATGCTGTTCGCATTATTTCAAAATCTCAAGTCGTTTAACCACTTGTCCATTATCGGTTTTCAACCGCAACTGGTAAATCCCTGTTGCCAATCCAACTAGATTAATAGTGAGGTTAACTCTTCCACTGTTCAGATAGGTGCTGTTCTCTGTGTAAACCACAGCGCCCATCACGTTTAGTACGTCAACCGCCAGATTAGAACCAGATTC
>CALCGD010000297.1 GCA_937900875.1 uncultured Flavobacteriales bacterium | reverse complement strand
GGAAAGTATTTCATGGCTAATCATGTCCTCAGCGCCAAGTTGAAATATGATGTTGATGAGAACTATTACTACGGGTGGAATCGTTCCGATGTAAACTTCATAAATCTGAGTAAGGTTCAAGAAGACAGTCTACATCAGGTTTTTCATCACGTTGGATTCAACCTCGATTTAAATGCTCTACACGACAAGAAGTTGAGACTTTTAAATGAGTCGGGATTGGCCTATAGCTATACGCGAGATAACTTTCAATCTCAAGAGCATTATGCCAAGCTTTATGGCGAGGTTATCTTCAATATAAAGAAGGAGAAAATGCTAATAGGTACGGCATTTAACTACTACAACCTGTCTCAGCCAAATCTCACAACAAACAATCTTATTTGGTCCATTCAGCCAGAATTTAGGGCTAGAAGAGAACGCTGGGGAATTGATTTAGGAGTCGATTTTACACTTGATGTAAATGATACAACAACCAAGGTTTTGTTCTTTCCTGTTCTTGATTTTCACTATTTCATAGTTAAGAAAATGCTCAGATTCTATGTGGGAGCACAAGGTGGCGTAACAAGAAATGGCTTGAGGTCAATTTCTCAAGTAAATCCATATTTCGAAACAAATCAAGAGCTCAGCAATAGTTGGGAAAGGCTAAATGTTTTCGGTGGGTTTAAAGGAAGTATCACAAAAAGTATTGGGTTTGATGTATCAGTGGCAGAGATTATTACTGGTCAGCAAATGTTTTTTGTAAACGATACGGCAGGTGGTCTAGGTCATAAGTTTCTTACCGAGTATCATGATGTAAGAGTAACCAATGTAAGAGGAGCTCTCAGCTATCAGCTTAAGAGCAAATTGGCGTTGAGTGTTGAAGCAGAATATCGCTTTTTCGTAATGCCCACAGATAGTATAAAGCCTTGGCATGAGGCACCGTTCAGACTCACTTTTGCTGGTAACTACAATCTAAAGGATAAACTCATATTTAAAGCATCAATTAGCGCGTATGGTCCAAGATTGGCAAGAGGCTTTACTACAGATTCTTTAGGCATAGTTTCTATGACTCCAGTAACCCTTAAAGGATACGCAGACGCCAACATAGGTGTAGAGTACAGGTATAGGAAGTGGCTGGGTGCGTTTGTAGATTTTCGCAACATTGCAGCACTTCGTTACGACATCTGGAAACAGTATCCATCACAGCGTTTCAGCTTTGTTGCCGGTCTGCATTTCAGCTTCTGATTTTACCTTGTGTAAAACTGCCCCTTTTTTGTTGATAAATGTGCTTGAACCCCCTGTATTTACGGGTCTTTCAGGACTGTTTTGAGTATCTTCGGCAGTTGATTCGATTTAACTCAAAAAAGTTAGAAAAGTGGAAGAAAAAGATAAGCCAAACAAAGCGTATTCGGCCGATAGTATTCAGGCCCTTGAGGGGATGGAGCATGTGCGCATGCGACCATCAATGTATATCGGAGATGTTGGTGTTAGAGGCCTTCATCATTTGGTATATGAAGTAGTAGATAACTCTATTGATGAAGCGCTAGCAGGGCATTGCGATCATATTAATGTCACTATCACCGAATCTAACGGTGTAATTGTAAGGGATAACGGTCGTGGTATTCCTGTGGACATGCACAAGAAAGAAGGTGTTTCTGCACTGGAAGTGGTTATGACCAAGATTGGTGCTGGTGGTAAATTCGATAAAGATTCGTACAAAGTTTCTGGAGGTCTACACGGAGTAGGTGTTTCAGTTGTAAACGCCTTGTCTGTAAACCTTAGAGCCACTGTTTATCGCGATGGAAAAGTTTATCAGCAAGATTACTCAAGAGGAAAGCGAATAGAAGAGGTAAAGGAGATTGGTACAACTGACCTTAGAGGTACTGAAGTTGAGTTTCATCCAGATGACCAAATTTTTGATTCTCTTGAATACAACTACGAAACTTTGGCTACACGAATGCGTGAGCTTTCGTATTTGAATAAGGGCATTACCGTAACACTGCAGGACCTTAGAAATCCTGACGAGAAAGGGGAATTTCCAACGGAAACGTTCCACTCTGAAGAGGGATTAAAGGAGTTTGTTGCTTTTCTAGATAGTAATCGCGAGAGATTAATTAGCGATGTAATTAGCATCGAAGGAGAGAAAGGCGGTATTCCGGTTGAGGTGGCGATGGTTTACAATACATCTTACACAGAGAACATTCACGCTTACGTAAACAACATTAATACCCACGAAGGTGGAACTCACCTTTCTGGATTTAGAAGAGGTTTGACCAATACGCTCAAGAAGTATGCAGATTCTTCTGGTATGTTGGATAAACTCAAGTTTGAAATATCAGGAGATGACTTCCGTGAAGGTTTGACTGCTATTGTTTCTGTTAAAGTTCAAGAGCCTCAGTTTGAAGGGCAAACAAAAACCAAACTAGGTAACCGAGAAGTAACAGCTCCTGTTAGTCAGGCAGTGAGTGAAATGCTCGAAAACTATTTGGAAGAGCACCCTGCTGATGCGAGAATTATTGTTCAAAAGGTAATACTGGCTGCCACAGCTAGACACGCTGCTAGAAAGGCCCGTGAGATGGTGCAGCGAAAGAACGTGATGAGCGGCTCTGGACTCCCTGGTAAATTGTCGGATTGTTCTGATAAGGACCCAGTTAACTGTGAGTTGTTTCTAGTTGAGGGAGATTCTGCAGGCGGAACAGCAAAGCAGGGTAGAGATAGAATGTTTCAGGCCATTCTTCCACTTCGTGGTAAGATTTTGAACGTTGAAAAGGCAATGCAACACAAGGCTTTTGAAAACGAAGAGATTAAGAACATGTATACCGCGCTCGGTGTAACAATCGGAACTGAGGAGGATGAGCGAGCTCTGAACATGGTTAAACTTCGCTATCATAAAGTCATCATTATGTGTGATGCTGATGTTGATGGTAGCCACATTGCAACGCTTATTCTAACCTTCTTCTTCCGGTACATGCGAGAATTGGTAGAAGGCGGGTACTTATACATTGCTGCTCCGCCACTTTACTTGGTAAAGAAGGGCGCGAAGTCTGAGTATTGCTGGAATGATGATCAACGAGACGCTGCGGTTCTTAAGCTCAAAGGAGAGGGAAAAGAAAGTTCAGTTGGTATCCAACGTTACAAAGGTCTTGGAGAGATGAATGCTGAACAATTATGGGAGACCACAATGGATCCAAATTTCAGAACCTTGCGTAGGGTTACTATTGATAACGCTGTTGAAGCGGATAGAATCTTTAGTATGCTGATGGGAGATGAAGTTCCACCAAGAAG
>CALCGD010000296.1 GCA_937900875.1 uncultured Flavobacteriales bacterium | reverse complement strand
GCATCAATAAGTCAAGATGGAACAGTGATTGAAGCACTTTCAAACGCTATGTTCCGAGTGGAGTTGGAAAATGGGCACGTAATAACTGCCCACATATCTGGAAAAATGAGGATGCACTACATCAAAATTTTACCAGGAGATAAAGTTAAAGTTGAAATGAGCCCTTATGATTTAACTAAGGGACGTATTACGTACAGATATAAATAATCTGAGATGAAAGTCAGAGCATCAGTAAAGAAAAGAAGTGAAGATTGCAAGATCGTTAAGCGAAAAGGCCGGGTCTATGTAATTAATAAAAAGAACCCGAGGTTTAAGCAAAGACAAGGTTAATCCGTCTTATTAATAGATAGAAAGAATACAATGGCAAGAATTGCAGGAATAGATCTTCCAAAGAACAAAAGAGGCGAAATAGGACTTACCTACATCTATGGTATAGGTAGAGTTACTGCTCAGCACATTTTAGACGGATCTAAAATCAGTCGAGACAAGAAAGTTCAAGATTGGGATGATGATGAGTTAGCGGTGATTCGCGAGGCCATCGGTCTTATTAAAACTGAAGGTGAACTTCGTTCTCTTACGCAAATGAACATTAAGCGATTGATGGACATTGGTTGCTACAGAGGAATCCGTCACCGTTCGGGTCTTCCATTGCGTGGACAGAGAACAAAGAATAACTCAAGAACCAGAAAGGGAAAGAGAAAAACGGTTGCCAACAAGAAGAAGGTAACCAAGTAATATTAGACTTCGATAATTCGAGGATATGGCAAAGACATCAAAAACAACAAGAAAAAGAACCGTTAAGGTTGACGCAGTTGGAGAGGCGCATATTAATGCAACCTTCAACAACATCATTATCTCACTTACTAACGTTAAAGGCGAAGTTATTTCTTGGTCTTCTGCAGGTAAGCAAGGCTTTAGAGGTTCGAAGAAGAATACTCCTTACGCTGCTCAAACTGCAGCCAACGACTGTGCAAAAGTTGCACATGACGCTGGCTTGAGAAAAGTAAAGGTGTTTGTAAAAGGACCAGGTGGTGGTCGTGAATCAGCAATCAGAAACCTTCATGCAAGTGGTATTGAAGTGACTGAAATTGTTGACGTTACTCCACAACCACATAACGGATGTCGTCCTCCTAAGAAAAGAAGAGTTTAATTCACGCATTATTTAAGCGAAAATGGCCAGATATACAGGACCAAAATCAAAGATTGCACGTAAGTTCGGAGAAGCTATCTACGGACCAGACAAGTACTTGGAGAAGAAAAACTATCCTCCAGGAGCTCACGGAAATAACAGAAGAAGAAGAAAACTTTCTGATTATGGTGTGCAATTGATGGAAAAGCAAAAAGCGAAGTACACTTACGGAATGCTAGAAAAGCAATTCGAAAACCTATTCAAGAAAGCGTCAAGCAAGTCTGGAATTACCGGTGAAGTACTTCTACAATACTGCGAAGCAAGATTGGACAATGTGGTATACCGAATGGGAATAGCTAATTCACGAGCAGCAGCACGTCAATTAGTATCTCACCGACACATCACAGTGGGAGGAGAGGTTTGCAATATTCCTTCACGATCAATTAAGCCAGGCGAGAAAATTGCCGTTCGCGAAAAATCTAAGTCGCTTGAAGTTGTAAGTGAATCTTTAGCTGCCAACACTTGTGATAGCGCTTGGATAAGCTGGAATCCTTCAAATATGGAAGGTGAATTCATGCACTACCCAACAAGAGACGAAATTCCAGAAAACATCAATGAGCAGCTCATTGTTGAATTGTATTCTAAGTAATAACTGCTAAAAGGCAACAAACAATCATGGCAATACTTGATTTTCAAAAACCTGATAAAGTCATCATGCTCAACTCAGATGAGCGTGTTGGAGAGTTCGAATTCCGACCATTAGAACCAGGTTACGGTATAACTATCGGTAACGCATTAAGAAGAATTCTTCTTAACTCATTGGAAGGATTTGCTATCACATCTCTACGAGTTGATGGCGTAGATCACGAATTCTCAACCCTTAACGGTGTTGTTGAAGACGTTACCGAAATCGTTCTAAACCTTAAGCAGGTTAGATTTAAGCGACAGATTGATACGCAAGAAAACGAGCGTGTTACTGTAAACGTTTCTGGTCAGGATAAATTTACTGCTGGAGATATTGGCAAGTTCTTGTCAGGTTTCCAAGTTCTAAATCCAGATCACGTAATCTGTCACATGGAAAAGTCTGTGAAGATTAACATGGACCTTACAATCGATAAAGGACGTGGATACGTACCAGCAGAAGAAAACAAGCCAGTAAGCGCTCCAGTAGGAACAATTGCAATTGACGCTATTTTCACTCCAATCAAAAATGTTAAGTATTCGATTGACAACTTCCGAGTTGAGCAAAAGACCGATTACGAGAAATTGTTGATGGAAATTACAACTGATGGTTCAGTTCATCCTAAGGATGCATTGAAAGAAGCTGCAAAGATTCTTATCCATCACTTCATGCTTTTTTCTGATGAGAAAATCAGATTGGAAGATGAGGTTAAGAAGCCAACAGAAGAGTTTGATGAGGGTGCAATGCACATGCGTCAACTTCTTAAAACTAAATTGGTAGATATGGACCTTTCTGTTAGAGCATTAAACTGTCTTAAGGCAGCTGATGTTGAAACATTAGGAGACTTAGTTTCTTACAATAAGAACGATTTGTTGAAATTCAGAAACTTCGGAAAGAAGTCACTTACTGAGCTTGACGATTTAGTTCATGCTAAGAACTTGACATTCGGAATGAACCTTTCGAAATACAGATTAGACGAAGATTAATTGAACGTAAGAGGAATTCCTCTTAACACATTGAGTAATGAGACACAGAAAAGGTTTTAACCATTTAGGAAGAAAGAAGGGGCACAGAAGAGCTATGCTAGCTAACATGGCAAGTTCTCTTATCGTGCATAAGCGAATTACAACTACGCTTGCAAAAGCAAAGGCGTTAAGATCTTATGTAGAGCCACTAATCACAAAGTCTAAGGATGACGCTACACACTCTAGAAGAGTTGTGTTTAGCTACCTGAACGATAAGGTTGCTACAGCTGAACTCTTTAGAGAGGTTTCTCCAAAGGTTGCAGACAGACCAGGTGGATACACACGTATTATCAAATTAGGAACTCGATTAGGTGATAGCGCAGATATGGCTATGATTGAGTTAGTTGATTTTAACGAACTACTTGTAAAAGACGCTAAGCCTAAGAAAGCTAGAAGAAGCCGTAGAGGTGGTTCTGGTTCGGGA
>CALCGD010000295.1 GCA_937900875.1 uncultured Flavobacteriales bacterium | reverse complement strand
AGAACATATCATCAATAAATATGGTAGCACATGCAAGGTATTTCTGACCATTAACTAATTCGATGTCTTGATCAAAATTGTGAGTAACAAATTCTCCTTGAAGATCTGAAGGGTAATCGTAAAACTCATTATCAGTAACTTCATTTAGGTCAGCAAATGTGAGGTCTGCAATTGGGTCGTTCCATTCATAAACTGACAATTGTACAGCCTGTCCAGTAAGGTCGATATCGTTTGTTAGTGTGTTAAACGAAATACCTGTAATCCATAATGGCTCAGCATTATTTTCTGATTGTAATGCAATACACCATTCAAATTCAGTACTGTTAGCTGGACGAAGTCCGTTAACTCCTTGAGGACCATCTACAGGGTGAACTCTGCTTTTGGCGTATTTGCCTTCGGAGTTAATCCAGAAATTAGTTGTTAAAATATTGTCTACTGGAAGTTCGTCAGATCCATCAGCACTTAATGTGTAGGTGATAGTGTAATAACCTACTTCATAAGTTGTTTGTGTGAACAACGGAAGAGATACAAAAAGGCTGTCTCCAGGAAGAATAGTAGCCCCAATAGAAGTTTCGTTATAAAGCTCCGTTCCATCCCTATCTACTACTGCAGATACCGTAGCGTTTTCTGCATCATCAGAACCAAAATTGAAAATCCACGCCCCAACTGGCACATCAAATTCTGCTGGATCTGCAAATGCCTCAGGAATTGCTTGGCTGCTAGCCATGCCAATGTGAGCCTTGTAAGCACCAACATTATTAGCAAAAACTCCATTCGGATTTCCAATGAATAGTAGAGAAGATCCAGCTTCGATAGAATCTTTTAGTGCTGCTCCGTCTGCATCACTAATGAAGATTACAGGAATGTGAATAGCAGTTGCGCTATCTCCACCCAACATGTTAATCAGGTTTCCAGGCTCGTTATTTACAATTACGCATCCAACTGCCCCAGCCGCTTGAGCTTGGTACGCCTTCAGAGAAAAATTGCAAGCACCACGATAAAGAAATGCGATTTTCCCATCCACTTGAGCAGTATTAATAACTGTACCGCAAACAGCAGAATCGCCAGCAGCTCCATTTACCGGGTCAACATAGTTCCCATCGTCATAAGCAAATGCTCCAGGCGCAGTAACTGCTGTTGTGTCAAGGTCAGCTCCCCATCCGTCAGCAGAAAATGAATCTGTGAATGTGTAGCTTCCAGATAAGTTTGCTGGTTCTTGAACCAGAAATAGTGTTTGAGCAAAAACGCTCATGCCACATACCGAAATCAGGCAAATAGCAGTGGTTGTTAGTAGATTTTTCATCATGAATTAAGGTTTGATTTTTAAAACGAATGTGAAGATACTGCGAAAGCTGCAGTTATCATAGGTGTCAATCCGCTAATTCCAGACCAGACGCGGGTTTAAGACAGTTTTGATGAAGGCTAAAAGTCTTCCGGACCTACTTTTTGCAACGTGTCTACAACATAGCCGCTTTCGCACTTAAGGGTACGAGCAGGGTGTTTTTCGAAAAAAGAATAATTGTGAGT
>CALCGD010000294.1 GCA_937900875.1 uncultured Flavobacteriales bacterium | reverse complement strand
GTTTAATGAAATGTGTACGTTAAGATGTTCTACCGTGAAGGGAAGGGAAAATAGGCACGCTTTACAAAAGCGCACCATTGTGATATGAAAAGCAAGTGACGTTCATAACGATTCTATTCACTAGTAACGTAATGGACCCTTAGTAGGTGTAATTGGTGAAGCTCAACATAAGACCGCCCGCGATTTGAGCTTTACTTCAATATCATCCGTTGAATAACGCATACTATTTTTAAGCCTTAATTTCCTCGCATTTTTCCAGCAACCAAGCTTTATGTTCTACGAAAAGGCATGTGGAAACCGCTACTTTTAATTTGCCAACCGATGATTTTTCTGCTGCATTCCGAACATAAGAGAGTTGCTGCAGAAATCGAATGAAATTCAGGTACAATGGCATTCGATTAGGGACTATGAATTCGGTACTAGCTAAGAAATGACGCGTGCTGTCGATTTTAGATTCCAAAAGGTCCACATCATTCAGTTCGTAATATAATCGAAGTTCCAAAAGTCGCATTAGTAATTTTTGGTTGTACGTACCATAATCAATAGCGCTAAGAAGGGACTTACATTCGGAGAATTTCTTGTGGTAAAAGGCTTGCATAGCCTTACAAAAATTGGCAACATCTCTAGCGTTTTGTCCAGAAAGTCGTTCTCCATAATTCTCAATATAACTATCAACCCAACTTAGTTCTTGCACCTTAAGCCCGGTAGCAACAGCTGTAAGAAAGTGCTGGCTTAACATTCTAGCATTAGAATGTTGCGCTATTCGACCGTGCTTTGTTTCCCAATCGAACAACTCAAAACGTTGTCGCAAGAATCGCTCGTCACCTTCATCTATCCTTCGTTTACAGAAATTTTGAAGATTGACCAGCGTCATATACTTAAAATTCTCAGGTAGGTGTTCATGTTCTGTGTGTAACACATTACTTATGGCTTCAAAACTCCTTACGTCTTCCTTGTGGTTCATTGTAAAGAGGATGAGACAGGTTCTGGCCTCAATAGGCAAATTCTCCATATTAGGCATGAACGGACTGAAGATGCTTTCGAAGTAATTCTCATCAAAATCGACTCCCAACACGCTTTTTCCGCTTTTCAGAAGCTGGTAATAATCGTGCATATCCATGATAAACGAAGCAGACCTCAACCTTACAACTTCCAATGGCACTTGTTTCTTGGCAATCTTCAATACGAATCCTTCATTCATCCGAAAGCTTAGAACGCTTTTGAGATTTACCAGTGAGCCTTTAAGGTGGTAGTGCTCACTGTCTCGCACGCTCGCTTTTTCTAAGGCCTTTAAGCTGCTGTCACAAATCTTCTTGGCCAATTCCAATTGTCCACGTTCAACGTATGCCAGAATGAGGCGTAATGTTCCATCGTCTACTGTGGCTTTCTTAGATTTGAGAAGAACTTCTTCAGCCAATTTGGTCAAGGCTTTCATGATATCTCTCATCCGCTGATCGTCATATTCCTCAACTGCGAACAAATGCCTGTAAACCGTTTTTCGTTCTAGTTCAGGATCAGCAAAAATGGGATAATGCTCCCGCAGAATGTTAAACAGAGCTGCCAATTCAGACTTCTTATTGAAGTAAGGAGAGATGGTCATCAATCCAAGATGTTTCATTTCTACGTTGCTAAAGGTTTTTAGCACCTGAAGCAATTTGGAGTTTTGCATAAAGGAAGTTGGTCAAAAAAAATCACAAGCTAGGCTGTTATTTCAATAAAATCCAACTTAAACGGTGTATTTCGAAAGCTGGACATGCAAAAATAATTTCACAGCTAGTAAAATAACTCTTTGCCACTTTGTGCTCCATTCGCTCATTTTGTTAACCACCTAATAGCGATAAGACATGACCAGAATAGTTTCCATTCTCGCATTTTCAATACTTACGGTATCCGTATTTGCCCAATCTCCCGATCTTTTCAACTACCAAGGTGTTGCTCGAGACAATGGCGGAAACATCCTCGCCAACCAGAACATTGGGCTACAACTAAGCCTTCACAGCGGTTCGAGCAGCGGAACGGTCGTTTATAGCGAAACCCAAGTGCCTACAACCAACCAATTTGGATTATTTAGTGTTAAGGTTGGTGCAGGAACGGTAGTATCTGGCAATATGACTACGGTTGACTGGGGCGGCACCAGCTTCTTCCTTCAGGTGGAGATGGATCCATCGGGTGGAACGGCTTATCAGAACCTGGGTACAGCACAATTGCTTTCGGTGCCGTATGCGCTTTATGCAGAAACCGCAGGAAACCCCGGGCCTGCGGGACCAACAGGATCACAGGGCGCCCAAGGCCCAGCTGGTCCTCAAGGTGTTCAGGGAGCACAAGGAGTGGCGGGAACCGCAGGTAGCCAAGGGCCTCAAGGACCAACGGGAGCTATTGGCAATGACGGAGCAACCGGTCCACAAGGTCCAATTGGAGCTGATGGTGCGGATGGAACATCTGTGGTCATCCAGGGGAGTGTAAGCACATCGAGCAACCTTCCTGGCTCGGGCAACACGGCAGGGGACGGTTACATTACGCAGGATACAGGACATCTTTGGGTTTGGGATGGAGGTGCGTGGATTGATGCAGGTTTGATACAAGGTCCTGCTGGACCAACTGGAGCAGTTGGCCCAATGGGTCCGCAAGGAACTGCTGGTGCGACAGGTGCTGTAGGTGCAACTGGACCTATTGGTCCAATTGGATTGCAAGGTGTTCAAGGTCCTGATGGGGCGCAAGGACTTCAGGGAATACAGGGTCCCACTGGCGTAGCCGGAACTAATGGAAATGACGGTGCAACAGGACCACAAGGACCAACAGGTGCCATCGGAAATGACGGTACAACAGGGCCAATAGGCACAACCGGACCTCAAGGACCACAAGGTGCTAATGGTAATGATGGTGCAGCAGGACCTGCAGGTCCCACAGGTGCACAGGGTCAAACTGGTGCAATAGGCCCGCAAGGCCCAACTGGAGCTTTCACTGCTTTAGAAGATGCTGACGGTGACACCAAGATACAGGTGGAGGAAAGTGCAGATGAGGACATGATACGCTTCGACCTTGCTGGAACAGAAAAATGGGTGATGGCACAAAGCAGACTGGTTCCTGTGAATTCCGGACAGTCGGTCTTTATCGGCTATAACGCTGGGATCAATGACGACTTAAGTGATAATGAAAATGTTTTTATTGGTCATTTATCTGGCAGTGACAATACGAATGGATCAGACAATACTGCCATTGGACATTCTGCGTTAGATTTTAACACAACAGGGAATGAGAATACGGTTCTTGGCGCTTCGGCACTCCAGCAGAACACAACAGGAAGCAGCAACACTGCAGTTGGAGCTACGGCTCTGTTTTCCAATCAGACTGCGGATTACAACACCGCTGTAGGCGGTTGGGCCCTTGCTTTCAATACCACTGGAAATAATAGCACGGCTATCGGATATGAGTCACTCAAACTAAACACTTACAGCCCAGATAACACGGCTGTTGGTTTCCGAACTTTGCTTAGCAACACCGATGGTGACGGAAACACCGCAGTTGGAAGTCAGTCGTTGACAAACAATAGCACGGGCGATCACAATTCAGCCTTGGGGTTCCAAGCTTTGAGTAGTAACACAACCGGATGGAAAAACACGGCTCTTGGATCTGCGTCTCTTCTAAGCAATACTACTGGGGATGAGAATACGGCCGTGGGTTACAATTCGCTTTTTAGCAATACTACAGGAAACAACAATTCAGCTACAGGCTATCATGCCCTTCGATACAACACCACTGGTAACTCCAACACCGCCTCTGGCAGCGGAGCACTTCTTGCTAACACCAACGGATATGAAAACACGGGAGTAGGTGCAAACGCACTTGAGTCTAATATTACAGGTCACAGCAATACGGCAAGTGGAGCGCAAGCTTTGTATTCCAATACAACCGGATTTCTCAACACTGCCAATGGGCATGAGGCCTTGTACAGCAACATCGGGGGCGTACAAAATACTGCAGTGGGTGGTAATGCACTTCGTAATAGTACATCCAGCAGCAACAATTCCGCATTCGGCCATTCTGCCTTACGGGATAATACCACAGGGACAGCAAATACCGCGGTTGGGGAAGCTGCGCTGTTGTGGAATAACACGGGAGACGTGAATACTGCTATTGGAGTCGAATCACTATTTTTCAATACCGCATCTGACAATACTGCTGTAGGTTTTAGGACTTTATACAATAGCTCAACGGGAGTAAACAACACAGCTAGTGGATCCAACGCGGCATACAACAACACGACAGGATCCCATCAGACAGCAATAGGTCATGAGGCTTTGTATAGTAACACTGTTGGTAAATGGAACAGCTGTTTGGGTATGAATGCGGGCTATAGCAACGTTAGTGGCAACGATATTGTCTGTTTGGGATGGTTTGCCAATGTTGCATCTGGGGCACTTTCGGATGCTACCGCCATAGGCGAATCCACTATAGTCAACGCATCCAATAAAGTGCGAATTGGAAATACGGGAATTACTGTAATTGAAGGTCAAGTGGCCTGGAGCTATCCTTCTGATGGCAGGTTCAAGTTCAATATAAAAGAAGATGTTCCAGGGCTGGATTTCATCACTGCCCTAAAGCCTGTGACCTACAATTTCGACACGCAAAAATTCGATGAACATCTTCAACAGAATTACACCGAGGAGATGAAAAAGGATATGGCCGAAAAAACGAACTATGCAGATTCAAAGGCCATCGTTCATAGCGGCTTTATAGCTCAGGAAATAGAACGGATCTGTCAAGAGTTGGGTTACGATTTTGATGGGCTGCATGTTCCAGACCCAAACAATCCTACAGATAACTATAGTGTGGCCTATTCGCAATTTATAATGCCACTGGTAAAGGCGGTTCAGGAACAACAGGCAACAATCGAAGAGCTTGAAAAGCAAATCAACGAACTACGATCTTTGATTTTGGAGAGAATTCATTAATTGCTACTAAGGCTCGGTTTTTGGCGTTTTTTTATCGGTGCTGAGAACGATAGTAAGTATTAGAAAAGCGAGATGGGTACGATAATACCTGTCTGTTATGCGTGCTCGTTTAATGAAATGTGTACGTTAAGATGTTCTACCGTCAAGGGAAGGGAAAATAGGCACGGTTTACAAAAGCGCGCCTGCGGAGGGTTAAACTCTTCACTATGTAGCCTTCATCCTAACTCCCATCCAAATCAGTAGAATAACCATCGGGAACATGATGATGCTGTAAATGGCTGATGGAATGCTCATCACCGAACTACCAAGGATACCTGCCGCAATAGCAATGCCGAGTGTTCCATTCACAATGCCCACTTCTACACCCACGGTGATAGCCTGCTGTTTGTTCCGGGTAAGCGCAAGCGTGACAAAATAACCAATGCCCATACCGACTAGGTTCAGGATGAGAGCTACTGGACCAGCCATCTTAAAGAAATCTCCGATGTTAGCACGCTCTTTCATGAGGGCAGCGGCAATAATGAGCACAAGGAAGATGGCGGAGATGATTTTGACGGGTTTCTCCGCTTTCTGCGCCAATACAGGCTTCCTGTTGTTAATGACCATACCTATTATCACAGGAATCACCGTAATGGCCAGTATCTGCAACATGGTTTTCCCAAATGGAAGATGAATACTACGGGTCTCACCCATGTATTCCTGCAGCCCGAGGTTGACAAGAATCGGAATAGTGAACACCGTGATTA
>CALCGD010000293.1 GCA_937900875.1 uncultured Flavobacteriales bacterium | reverse complement strand
GCAGTTGGCGAAAACTTCATCATTATTTTCCGTCTTTCCATGCTCGATTTGGTAGAAGGCGGCAGCACATGGCCTGAAGTTGTTCAATTGGCAAAAGAAGTTGAAAAAGCAGGCGCCACCATTATCAACACAGGAATTGGTTGGCACGAAGCGCGTATTCCAACTATTGGCACCATGGTACCGAGAGCGGCCTTTACGTGGGTTACGCGCAAAATGAAAGGCGAAGTTTCTATTCCATTGATTACCACAAATAGAATCAACGACCCAGCGGTGGCGGAAGACATCATCTCTCGTGGCGATGCCGATATGGTTTCCATGGCGCGCCCATTCTTAGCGGATTCACACCTAGTGAAGAAGGCAGAAGAAGGTCGCGAGGACGAGATCAACACATGCATTGGGTGTAATCAAGCGTGCTTAGACCATGTGTTTCAGCGCAAAATTGTGAGTTGTTTGGTCAACCCTCGTGCTTGTCACGAAACCGAATTGAACTACACTCCTACTTCATCCAAGAAGAAAATTGCTGTTGTGGGAGCTGGTCCAGCAGGATTGGCTGCCGCCACTGTTGCTGCAGAACGTGGACATTCAGTCACACTTTTTGAAGCTGATAAAGAAATTGGTGGTCAGTTTAATATCGCCAAGCAAATCCCTGGAAAAGAAGAATTTTATGAGACCATTCGCTATTTCGGCACCATGATTAAAAAGCACGGTGTCGATTTAAAGTTAAACACGCGAGCAGACGAAGCAACACTAGCTGGTTTTGACGAAGTGCTTCTTGGTACAGGCATCACGCCTCGTTTGCCTAAAATTGAAGGAATCGAACATCCAATGGTGTTGAGTTATTTGGATGTGCTTCGCGATAAGAAAGAAGTTGGAAAGCGAGTGGCGATTATCGGTGCAGGCGGAATTGGATTTGACGTTGCCGAATATTTGACGCATAGCGGAGAATCAACCTCACTAAATCTAGCTGCATTCTTGGCGGAATGGGGAATTGATCCAGAAAATGAAGTTCGAGCGGGTATTGAAGGCATTCAGCCAAAGCCAGAACCATCTCCAAGAGAGGTTTTCTTGCTACAGCGTAAGGAAACCAAGGTTGGCGCTGGCCTAGGAAAAACCACAGGCTGGATTCATCGTTTGACGTTAAAGAACAAGAATGTTCAGATGATCAATAACGTTCAGTATGACAAGATTGACGACAAAGGCTTGCACGTGACGATAAACGGAAAACCCGAATTGCTTGAAGTAGACAACGTTGTCATTTGTGCAGGACAACTAAGCAACAATAAGATGTACGAGCCTCTAAAAGCGAAAGGTGTAAACGTGCACCTAATTGGTGGTGCCGATTTGGCATCTGAGCTGGATGCGAAACGGGCAATTGACCAAGGAAGCCGATTGGCTGCTACGCTTTAAGAAATCCTAACTTGGTCGGCCAAATGCTGCACCACCTAAACACCCATAAAACTGCATGGCTTATTACAGCCGCATATGGGGTGATTTTCGGGCTTATATCATTAGTAAACCATTACCATTTCCGAACGTTTGGTCTTGACCTAGGTATTTACACTCACGGTATCTATAGCTATTCGCATTTACAATGGCACACGTTTACAATGGGTTTAGAAGGTGAAACTTTCAATCATCTTGGCAACCATTTCTCGCCTATCGTTGCTTTACTTTCGCCCTTCTATTTCTTATTCGGTTCGTACACACTTCTTGTGCTTCAAATTGCTGCCATTCTTTTTGGTGGCTGGGGTGTTTATAGCTTCGCGAAGGAGCGATTAGATGGTTTTCAGCCAGAGCTGATTCTTGTGCTCTTCTTCAGTATGTGGGGCATTTATTCTGCCTTGGCTTACGATTGGCATGCCAATGTAATGGCCGCCATGTTTGTCCCTTGGTTCATCCTCTTCTTCGACCGAGGAGACACCAAAAAAGCGCTTTTAATGTTTGTTTTGGTTCTCATCTGCAAGGAGAACATGGCAGTTTGGATGGCTGCGATTATCGCGGGGCTAGCCGTGAGAAATTTCTTTTTAAAGCCGAAGGAATCGAACTGGATGCTAACTGGTTCTTTATTAGCCACAGCCGTAGTCTATTTCATGGTTGTACAAACATTGATCATGCCTGCCTTGAACACAGCAGGAGTTTCTGATCATCTTGGGAATTATAGCCATTTAGGCGATGGGCCGGGTGGAGTGATTAAAACGATGCTTACAAAGCCGCGTCATGTTTTCTATCTACTATTTGAGAGTTTGCAAGAAGACGTGCTGACTTTTAAACTGAAGTCGCAATTGCATTTTATGGTACTGGTTTCGGGAGGAATAGCCCTGATTTATCGTCCACACTACCTCATAATGTTGGCACCGATTTACGCTCAAAAACTCTTGTCTTCAAGTCCTTCACATTGGGGTGTTTATTCTCAATACTCCATTGAATTTGTGCCTATTATATCTCTTGCTTTTGTAGAGTTTTTACAGAACTTTTCATTTCCGAAATGGAAAATGCCTTTGTTAATAGGAACCGTTGTTGGTGCAACAGTTTTCAACTGGCACCCAACCAGGTCAAATACTAGTTTTTATAAGGCTGAACATTATCATTCTGGGTTAAACTCTCAGACGATTTATGAAGCGCTGCAGTTAATTCCAGCTGACGCTGTGGTATCTGCAAGTAACGTGATAGTTCCTCATGTGGCTAGCCGAGATAAAATCTACCTCTACCCTGTTGTAAAGGATGCCGAATATTTGGCGATTCTGACGCATGGCAGAGACCTATATCCTGTCGATAGTCTCGACTTTCCGAATAAGATGTTGGAACTAAGAACTGATTCTCTCAACCAGATTATTTATGATGAGAACAATTTTCTCATCATTAAGAGGGTAGTTACTTCTGTAGAAAAGCGATAAAGTCAGCCACAGACTTCTCTGGAATTTCTTCCATAGGAACGTGTCCCATGTTCTCGTAAATAATTAGTTCCGAGTTCGGGATATCTGCATGAAACCTTGGAGCTGCCTCCACATTCACCAATTGATCATCATCTCCCCACATAATTAAAGTTGGGCATTGAACCATCTTTATCTCGTCTGTAAAATCATATTTAATTTGAAGCGTTTTTCCCATCAAACCAGCACGGTTTCCTTCGCGCAACAACAACTCATGATACCGCACAACCTTATCTTCCTTCACTTTATCATCTTCGTAGTAAACCACGTTCACTGACTTTCGAACTAAAGAAATGGGCGTCACCTTCGTAATAATAGGTTTCAGCCATTCCATTTTTTGAAGTTTGAAGCTAATTGGGGTGGGCTGATCGCCTCTTGGATAACCGCTTGAATTGAGAATGGCAATCTTCATTACCTTATCTGGATGCTTTGCTGCATAGCTCCAAGTCATGTAGCCCCCAAAAGAATTTCCAGCCATGTAGCAAGAATCAATGTTGAGTATTACCAACATATCATCAATAAACTTTAAATACCGCTCTCTCGTGTAAATTCCGTTTGGCTCTGGGCCTGTGATGCCGAAACCAGGCATGTCAAAACTCACAACTCGGTAGTACTTAGATAATTCGGTTGTCCAATCTTCCCACGTATGAAGCGAAGCCGCTGTTCCGTGCAATAACACCACCGTTTTACCTGTATCTCCATTAATGCGATAATGCACACTCATTCCATCTAACTCCAAAAACTCAGAATTATCATAGGCGTATTTCTCAATGATTTCTTCTGCTGGAATATCGGTGTGCCAAGAAGAAGCAATGAATCCGAGAATGAGACCTACAAGGCCAAGTAATATGTAACCGATTGCTTTTTTCATTCTTTTTTGTCTCTTAAGTGCTTGGGTCCTTCGGGCTCAAAATTCTGAACAACAGACAGAATCTCGTCCCTTTCTATAAGGATAAGCTTCTTTCTATAAAGCCCTCCAATTGCCTTCTTAAAGAGCTTTTTACTCATGTGTAACTCACGCTCAATATCTTCTGGCGAACTTTTGTCTGAAAGTTTTAGCACTCCTCTGTTTCTGTTGAGCGCATCAAGCACCTTTCGTGAATTTGGTTCGATGCTAGCGACACCTAACGGTTCTAGACTCACATCAATCTTACCGTCTTCTCGAATTTGTTTGATGTAGCCTTTGGTCACATCTCCAACATCAATAGGTCTAAAAACCTCATTATGATAGACCAATCCGCCATGCAGCTGATTAATCATTACTTGAAAACCAAGTTCCGTTTCGTTGTAAACAGTCAATTCTACTTCCTCACCCACTCTAAGTTCAATATTAGTCTGGTCTAGCAACTTGGTAATTCGAGGTGTTGCCACCAATCGCTCCGATTTTCCGTCAAGAAAAACACCTACGAGATACTTCTCGCCAATTTCCATTTGCTCCACCATTTCAGCATACGGAACAAAAAGATGTTTCTCTAATCCCCAATCTAAAAATGCACCAATACGATTAACGGAATGAACTTTGAGCCAAGCAAACTTACCTAGTTGAATAAGTGGTGTTTGTGTGGTAGCAACTGGCCGTTCTTCGGTATCGAGATAGACGAAAACTTGAATTTCATTCCCTTCCTGCATGCCTGGTTTCAGGTACTTGTTAGGAAGCAGGATTACATCCTCATAAGCTGCATCGGCTTCGCCTAAGTAGGCGCCTACGCTGGTAAAGCGATGAATAACCAGATTGTTGTATTCTCCTATTTTGAACAAGACGAAAGGTTTAAAGCGTTGATTTGTCGGCAAAGAACTTAATAAACTTTGTCAACTCAGAATACTTACAACTCTTTCCGCAATCTTGCCACAGGAATTCCTAATTGCTCGCGGTATTTGGCCACAGTTCTTCGGGCAATGATGTAGCCTTTCTCTTTGAGTAGACCTGCCAATTTCTCATCAGCTAGTGGATGTGATTTATCTTCTCCATCAATAGCATCACTCAGAATTTTCTTCACTTCGCGTGAGCTCACTTCTTCTCCACTTTCTGTAGTTAACGACTCTGAGAAAAATGACTTTAGCAGAAACGTTCCGAACTGAGTTTGTACATACTTACTGTTTGCAACACGAGAAATTGTTGAAATGTCCAAGTTAACGATGTCTGAAATATCTTTCAATATCATTGGTTTTAGCTTGGTTTCATCCCCAGTTAAGAAATACTCTTTCTGGTATTCCATAATGGCATCCATGGTTCCGTAAAGCGTCATTTGTCGCTGCTGAATGGCATCTATAAACCACTTAGCGCCATCCAATTTCTGCTTTACAAATTGTACAGCATCTTTCTGCTCCTTATTGGCTTTTCCTTTGGCTTCTGAATAGGCACGAAGCATTTGTTTGTACTGATTGCTCACCTTTAATTGAGGCGCGTTTCTGCCGTTTAGCGTGAGTTCTAGTTTGCCGTCATCATTGGTAATCATGAAATCGGCCACAATATTTTGAACCACCTTAGTACTATCTGATAGAGAGTTTCCTGGTCGTGGATTTAGCTTCAACACTTCATCCAACACCTTTTTCAGCTGGTCTTCTTCAATATGCAACCGCTGACAAATTTTGCTATAATGCTTCTTAGAAAACTCGTCCATCATTTTTTCGATGAGCGTTTTTGCTAAAGCAACATTCTCGGTCTCTTCCTTTTTGTTTAGCTGAAGTAGCAAGCATTCTTGCAGATTGCGCGCCCCAACACCCGATGGCTCAAATCCTTGAATTACTTCCAACAAGTCTTCCACCTCATCTTCATTGGTGTGGATATTCTGTGTAAAAGCAAGGTCATCAACAATAGCATAAATCTCCCTGCGCAAGTAGCCATCATCATCCAAATTTCCGATGATAGTTTCTGCAATGGTGCGCTGCAGCTCGCTTAAAACCCTCATACCCAACTGCTCACTTAGCAAATCGCGAAAACTCATACCACCACTTAGCGGAACCTCCTTATCTTCATCATCTGCACTTGTGTTGTTTGCATACAAAGCATATTCTGGAATGTCGTCATCATCCAAATAATCCTCAATTCCGAACTCATCATCCGAATCAGAATCATCATATTCCTCTTCCTCATTCTTCAGATCAGCAAACTCATCATCCAGGTCATCTATTTCATCTCCCTCCTCTAAAGCAGGGTTTCCTTCAAGTTCTTCTTTTATCCTCTGCTCTAGGGCAATTGTAGGAATCTGCAGCAATTTCATAAGCTGAATTTGCTGAGGCGAAAGTCGCTGCAGTTGTTTCTGTTGTAATCGTTGTCTTAGTGCCATGGGAGTGGTGTTTTACGATTGGTCTAATGTCGGTATTCCAAAATGAGTGCCAAAAAGAATTACCATGATAAATGTTCGTTAGATTCAAGTTCCGAAAAACAAATTAGACATGGCATTTAGTGAACACTTGGTACAACGCGTAAGGCAACGACTTATCAAATCAAACATTACAGATGAAAAGAAAATGATGGGTGGGCTCATTTTTATGGTGAACGAGAAAATGTGTGTTGGTGTTGATATTGATAAGAAAACAGGGCTCGATAGATTGATGGTTCGGGTTGGAAAAGCATCTCACGACCAACTAATATTCCAAAATGGGAGCCGACAAATGGATTTTACAGGCAGTGTAATGCGCGGGTTCTTGTTTATCGACCCAGATGGATTTGATTCGGAAACAGACCTTGATTTCTGGATTGAAAAGGCACTTGAATTCAATAAAATAATTGGATAACGTTACATTCGCCACCACTAAACAAGACAACATGAGCTTAGAAAGTGATTTGAACAAAAGGAGTGATTCTAAGTGCGAGCTGTGCACTTCTGACAATGGCATAATGCCTTTTGGTGTTAGTCCGAAAGAAGGAAGCTTAGATGGCTCTATAAGCGCCTGCGAAACTTGCAACGAGCAATTGAATGATGACTCTAAAATTGAAGCAAATCATTGGCGCTGTTTAAACGATAGCATGTGGAGCACCGTTCCCGCTGTTCAGGTTGTTGCTTTTAGAATGCTAAACAAGATTAAAGCTGAAGGATGGCCACAAGATTTGTTGGACATGATGTACATGGAAGAAGACACTGCCGCTTGGGCCAAAGCAGGAATGGCAGTAGAAAATGACGAGGCCATTATTCACAAGGACAGCAACGGTGTGGTTCTAAATCAGGGTGATTCCGTTGTGGTAATAAAAGACCTTAATGTAAAAGGTTCAAGTATTGTGGCTAAAAGAGGCGAAGCGGTTCGTAATATCTCCTTAGTTTGGGATAATGCAGAACAAATTGAAGGGCGTGTTGGCGGCCAGCAAATCGTAATTCTTACCCAATACGTAAAGAAGACGAGCTAGCATAAAATGGAATGACAAGAAAACTTGCTATACAATAGCAAACGTTGAATTGTCTCTATTCAGCAACTTCAACTTCTGAAATGGGTTCTTCTGCCACAACTGGGTAGTAATCGGTGGTATTCTCTTCAATCACTTTTTTAAGTGCATTTTGGTTTTTGGTCTCCTGCATTGTAAACGCGCCACCCATTTTTTCCATCATCGCAAACATAGATTGCATCATCATTCCTTTCCCTATCACTTTAGACTCGGTCTTGATAGAAACTCCTTCTTCTGTTTCCGAAAAGGTGATTAGTTGTTCAAAATCCATCATGTCACTGTCAAAATGCATGTTAATATGATCGTAATCTTCTCTCGAAATAAGAGTCTCAATCATTTCAAAATCCGGTTGTCCTTCACCTGGATTCACTATAACCTTATACTTACTTCCAAATTCACCGAATTCGCCTTCTATTAGTTCCATACTTTGAAAACCTTCTAACCACAGATGGTACTTTGACTGGTCTTCTGAAACAGCCCATGCTTCTTCAATTGATTTACTCACCACAATCTCAGAACCATAGTCCACTACTGGGTAAATTAAACCAAGACTAAAAAAAGCAAGCACTAAAACAACAATGGTAATAAGAAGGTATTTCAGGAATTTCATAGGAAGGTTTATTCGTTAAGGAACTTTGAAAGTACAATTTAGACCAATTCAGATTATCTATGGTCAATTAGAATCTTTGGTTTACGTTCGTTTTCATTGAACTTGAGTCGATTTATTTCATCGTTTCCGGTGAGAATCAAACGTGGTTTTACACGCAGTTTGCCGCTGAGCTTTTCTAATACTGAAGCAACAGCATTCTCCCCTCTCAGCATGGCTTTAACAATCACTTCATCAAGACCGTTTTCGTCAGAGTGCAACTCAATAACGAAATTACTCACCTCTTGCATTGCATTCAATTCGTCAATAATGGCGTTTGGGTAAAGCGAAGTTCCTTTTAGTTTAACCATCTGTTGCTTTCGACCAACTATAGGTCCTAAGCGCGGTGTATTTCTTCCGCACCGGCAAGGCTCATCATAGTAGTGACAAATATCCCCCGTTCTAAAACGAAGCACAGGCATACCTTCCACTCCAAGCGGAGTTACTACCACTTCCCCACTCTCTCCGTTTTTCACTTGGTTTCCGTCATCATTGAGCACTTCCGCAAACATCAATTCTGGCTGAATGTGAGCACCATTTCCAGCTTCACATTCTGTAAAGGCAGTTGCCATTTCCGTACTAGCGTACGTAGAGAACAACTGCACCTTCCATTCGGCAGCAATGCGGTTTGCCAAGAAATTTGGGTTGAGATTTTCGTCTCGAATAGCTTCACCGATGCATATGATTTTTTTCACGCTGGTCTTGTTCGGGTCTATGCCATTCTCGAGTGCGTACCTAATCAAACGTGGGATGAAACTTGGCACTGCCACCAAAACCGTTGGCTCAAATCGTTGAATACTCTCCCATTGCAATTGAAGAGCACCTGGCCCAGAACGAATTATGCGAGCACCCAATTCGTTAGCACCTAAAAAGTAAGCCAGCCCTGCCATAAAACGTTTGTCTATTGTAGTTAGAAGCTGAAATGTATCTGCCTTGGAACAACCCGCAAGAACGTAAGAGCCCGCTTCATTCACTCCCAAACGATTCAAATCTTGTTGGGTGAGGTAGCAGGCCACGGAACCTCCTAAAGTACCAGAAGTAGTCACAATATCTCTTACATCCTCCATTGGTACACAAAGGAAATCTTCATTTCTACTAGCGATGTCATCTTTCTCTGTGAACGGGAAATTCTGAATGTCTGCCAGTTCTTCTAAACCAATGGCTTCTGGTCCGGCCCAAACCAACTGGTCTTTGTAATACCAGCTGTTTTTACGCAAATATGCGATGTGCTCATTCAAGGCTTTAAGCCAATAATTATCTCGCGCCAAAGCGCTTGTTTCAATCTGTTTTAATGGCATTCCGCTAGATTGTGTTGAATCTTACTCCGTTCTTGTTCTGATGCGACTTCCTTACTTAAACATAGTTCGTAAAAATGCTTCGCTTTTTCCAAATTACCTTGTTCAAGGTAATAATCGCCAAGCATATTATAAGTAATGTAACTCTCGGGATTACTCGCTATAAATTCCGTTTCTAAACCAGCATTCCATTCAATGTCTTTCCCTAATGCGATGTTATCAAACAGTCGGTTCTTCAACTCTTTGTATAGAATGAATTTCTGATATCCTGGTGAATTCAGGAACGGGTCGGCAGGAATGTTGAGAGAATCAATAGCTAAACTACCAGCGAGCGGATTATCATCAGAAAAAATCTCATTGAGGTCATAGCACACAAACTCTCCAATTTGAAAAGGATTAGTGCTAATCCACAACAATCTCTTCTCTGGTTGGAAAACGATTCCATGGTGTGCTAAAAGTTGATTGATTGCTTTTGGGTTTCCTAATCCTAACTCGGCATCATTTATTCCCTTTTGGTTACGGAGAATCTCAACCGATTCTCTGGGATTGATAGGGAAATTGCTTTCCAATAGCTGGTTCAGTCGCTCAAATCTGTATTCAGAATCTGAATCATGGATATTCTGCAGATTAACCTCATCATTCTTGAATGTTTCACTTTGGTAATGATTGGCGCACGTTAAACGACTATCATTTGGTCGATAGATGTCTAACCTATCTGGCGATTTCTCAATGATGGCAGCAGCCTTATCATCTGCAGATGCAATCAATATAGATTCAGACACAAATGTTTGTCTTGATTTGGCGATCGCATAAGCCTCATCAATGGTTCTAGCATATTGCAGAATCTCTCTTGCAAGAATGGAAATGGGAGTTTTAGCGCCATTTGGTATAGAACTCTTTGCGGCATTCAACGTCACCGTTAATCCGTGCTCGTTCATTCCTGAAACAACTCCCATAAACCCAGCCCAAGTAACACTTGCAAATGCATAACCACTGTCTGGTTTCATGAATAGGATAATCTTGTCTTTGGCGAACTCATCTCCCATGTAGAAATCGAAATTCCTACCAACTACCAAACTTGAATCCTCAGAATATTGATTCCATACCGCAAAGGATGTACACCCTACAATACTCAAATCTTGTAGCGCATGACCTATATCATGGGCTGCATGATAATTAAGTATTCGACTGTATTTATCTCCAATAAAGTCATAATCATCTGAGAAGGCTTTTGAGACGCCATAAATTTCTTGCTGCATCTCTACCGACACGTGCTCGGGTAGGTCTCTATTGAACCAAACAACCCCGTATTTAAGGGTTTTCAGGAACGATTCGGACGGAATAAGTTTCTGAATTTGTCCAATAAAACTGGCTTCTTGAGATACTATTTGCGCTTCTGCCAATCGTCCAAAAATGACTCCTCGCTCGTAAGCCTCTCCATGCATATAAGCTTCCCAAAGTCCACTTTCATTCTGACCGTACCAATTGGCTTCACAAACAGTATAACCATCATACTGATGGCTGTTGTACGGTGGGATTTCGTTTACTATCGGAGGGTCGAGTGCTAAGGAATAATACACAACTTGAAGTATTCCCCAAGCACAAAAAAGCACCAAGAACAGAACAAGAAATATATTTCTGAGACGTCTCATTTAGTGGGTTCGAAGTTAGCTGACTTCCGTGTATGCCCGAAACGGTTCAACTGGTTACTTTTGGCATTCTTAAAAACAGGTAAAAGCAATAGAACATGAGCAGTTGGATTGACATTCCCTCAAACAGTGATTTTAGTTTAGAAAACATTCCTTTCGGAATTTACAGTAAGAATAACGGCCTGCGTGCGGCAACCAGAATTGGAAACACAATAGTTGATCTTGATGTGTTGCACAAGGCTGGATTATTCTCTGGAATAAGCCTTCCAGAAGAAGCTTTCAGTCAATCCGTTTTAAACGATTTTATTTCACTAGGAAAGCTAGTTACCAATGCCACCAGAGCACGAATTCAGGAATTATTTAGTACAGAAAACAGCCAACTTCAAGGTAACGAACAGTTGGTAATTGATGCGCTATGGAAATTGGATGAAGTACAAATGCATTTGCCTGTAAGGGTTGGTGACTACACGGATTTCTATAGCAGTAAAGAGCACGCCACAAATGTTGGAACGCTATTTCGCGATCCAGCAAATGCACTGTTCCCAAACTGGTCGCATTTACCAGTGGGTTATCACGGCAGGTCATCTTCTATTGTTGTAAGTGGCACACCAGTACATCGACCAAAAGGTCAGACCAAAGCAGATGATGCAGACGTGCCTTCTTTCGGACCATGTCGCCTGTTAGATTTTGAGTTGGAAATGGCGTTTATCGTTGGAAAATCGAATGATCTAGGGAGTTCAGTTTCTGTTGAAAAGGCCGAAGACCACATCTTCGGCATGGTGGTTTTCAATGATTGGAGTGCCAGAGATATTCAGAAATGGGAATATGTTCCATTGGGACCATTTCTAGGAAAAAACTTTGCGTCATCCATCTCTCCATGGATTATTACCATGGAGGCGTTGGAGCCTTTCAGAACCGCAAGTCCTACGCAAGACCCAAAGGTTCTTCCATACTTAGAGATGAAGAAAGACCACAACTTCGACATCAATTTGGAGGCAATTATTGAAACTTCCAATGGTGATTCAAAAACTGTATCGAACAGCAATTTCAAGTACATGTATTGGAGCATGGCTCAGCAATTAGCACATCATACCGTTAATGGATGTAACATGCAGGTAGGTGATATGTGCGGATCTGGGACTCTTTCTGGACCGGCACCAGATAGTTATGGGTCTATGCTTGAAATCTCTTGGAAAGGAACCAAACCAGTTTCTATGCCTGATGGAACAGAAAGAAAATTTCTGCAGGACGGAGATTCAGTAATTATGAAAGCGTTCTGCGAAAAAGACGGAAATCGTATTGGTTTCGGTGAAGTACGAAGCAAAATACTACCAGCTATCTAACCAGCTGCATTATTACGGCAATAAAAAAGGCTGAGCAAATGCTCAGCCTTTTTTCATTATCAATTGCGATAATTTACTCTGCAACAGCTGCTTCAACTTCAGTAGCTAAGCTATCAACAGCAGCTTCAACTGCTTCAACAGCCTCTTCTACTTCTTCAGCCACAACTTCTTCAGTAGCTTCCTCAGCAGGAGCTTCTTCAGTAGCTGGAGATGAACATGCAACGAAAGCTGCACAGAAAATTGCAACAAGTACGTTGCCAAACAATGTAGATTTTTTCATGAGGTAATAGGTTTGGTTTATGAGAGGGTGCAAGCTATCAAAAACAACAAAGCCCAAAACAAACTGTTAATAAAAAGCTAATAATTAGATTTCAACACCCTTTTTAAAGCGAAAACGTTATCAACAACCACAATTGAATACTTCTTTTAGTACTGATGCGTTACCATTTGGCAGGCCAATACATTTGTATTAAAGCATGATCTGGATAAAACGTGTTGTATTCATTCTCTTTCTACTAATTGTATTAGTGGCCAGTTTGGCTGGGTTTGTTACTTGGAAATATGCAGATGATTTGGAGGCTTACGCATTGGATGCTGTTAGAGCTACTATTGTTACTGACTTAACTTTTAATGAAGATGTAGTTCTATCTCTTTGGAAAGATTTTCCTTTAGTGGCGGTTGAGATTTCCGACATTCAAATTCAAGATTCTTATAAGTCTGATACGCTGATACGAGTGGAAAAAGCATTCGTACAGTTTAATCTCTTTAAGATTCTGCAAAACAAATTTACTATTGAAGGTATTAGAGTGACAGACGGTTTTATCAAGCTGCGCAGAAATAACGCTGATGAATGGAACTTTCGTGTATGGAAAACCATTGAAAGTGATGAACCTAAAAAGAAAATTGATTTTAGCATTGAGATACTTACACTCGAAAACGTACATATAGATTATGACGACAGAATGGTTGATCTTAACATTCAGTTTCTATCCAACAAATCAAAAATTAAAGGCCGATTTACGGATAAGAACCAGCGATTGGGTCTGAGTTTAAACGGCCACATGGAACGGCTAACCACAATTGGAAGCGATAGAGTTGTAGAAATGCCATTGAGCTTGGCGGGTGTTCTTAATATAAACTCCAACGATAATATCTACACTATAGAAATGGGCAACGCCATTTTAGCTGGAAACGAAATGGTGTTGGATGCTGAATGGACCCGCATTGAAGGCGGAACTAACATGGAAATGAAAGTGCATGCTGGTAACATTGAACCAAGCGGCCTTCTACCCTACATTTGGCCTCAAATGCCTGAGAATATTGGCAACCTGGGTATCAAAGGTAGGTCAGACGTTATATTTTCACTGAACGGACCTTTCACCAAAACACAAGGGCCACGGTTAGACGCTACCATTCGTACTCGTGGAGGAAGTCTCATTTTTCAGAACACACAAGTAACTGACCTGAATTTTGAAGGACGTCTTTTTATGGAAGACATTAAACGGTCGAAGGCCATGGAAATAAATTTCGACTCTTTCGAACTTAAGACATCAACTGGCGAAGTAAAGGGAAAAGGAACCCTTACCGACCTTTCCAATCCGAGGCTTCGATTAAACTGCACGGGTAAATCGAGTTTAGAAGAGTTGATTATGGTGGCGCAAGTGCAAGAAGAAATAGAAGGCTCTGGCTCAATTTCGTGGACATTGGATTTTGAAGGTCCGCTTGGAAAAGATTTTCAAACCACCAATGCTGAACTAAAGCTAATGCGCTGGTCTGGTGTATTGAATCTGGTTGATGCCAATTTAAAATTTCAAGACGGGGTTCCTCAAATGGAGGACTTTAATGCTCAGATTGAAATGAAAATGGACAAAACCATCGTGAAAAATTGTTCAGGAAAAATTGGTCATGTCACATTTAGCGGAGATGTTGAATTAGCAAGACTGAAGGAAATTCTAACAGATCCGAATGCGCCTATCGAACTTGCTGGGAGCATTCAAATAGATGAATTAGACATAACCAAATTACCAAGTGAATGGCATTTTAATGCTGCTACATCAGATTCTGAAAAATCGGTTCGAGCTACTAGCATAAGATTAAAATCATCTATCAACAAGATGATTTACAACGACTTTACTGCAACAAATGTATCTGGAAACATCTCTTTTGAAAATGAGAAACTGGACATTACCGAATTGCAGTTCATGGCGTTAAGCGGAAAAATTCATTCAGACTTATCTTTCGAGCCCACCACATCTGGATATTTGCTGGAATTAGACTCGAAACTAATGGGCATAGACATGAGTCGGGCTCTTTCTGAATGGGATAATTTCGGACAACAGACAATTACTGCCAATACCTTGAAAGGTCGAGCATCTGCCGACATTCAAGCACAAATTCATCTCGACAAAAATTATCAACTGTTAAAGGACAAACTGATTGTAGAAACAGATATTGAAATCAGTGGTGGAGAACTTGTCAAGTTTGAACCCCTGATGGCCATGTCAAAATTTATTAGTGTAGATGAGCTGCAACGTGTTGCTTTTGACACAATTCGAAATCAGCTGAGCATAAAAAACAGCAAACTGATTATTCCAAAAATGTCGGTGTCCAGTAACATTCTTAATGTTCAAGTGTTTGGCGAGCACACTTTTAACCAGGAAATGGATTATCACGTGAATCTGTTGCTGAATGATTTGCTGCGTAGGAAGGCCAAAAAGCAGAAAACGTTTGATGGCCATGAGATTATCGATGAAAAAGGGAAAACAAGGCTATTTCTGTGGGTTAGAGGAAAACCAGGAGATATTAAAGTCGGGTTCGATAAACGAGAGGTTAAACAAAAGCTGAAGGAAGATTTCAAAAACGAAGGACAAACGATTAAGCAGCTATTTCAGGAAGAATTTGGCGGCAAAAAAGTGACTAAAGAAGAATCTGATGAGGTGCAATTTCGATTAGAAGAAGAGCACTCAACCAGCGAGAAAAAACCTACCGAATCTGACAATACATCAGAAGCAAAGCCTACCGAAAAAAAGAAAAAGAAAAAAGGCTTTTTCTCTGCAGATGAAGAAGAAACTGAGACTGAAGGTGGATTTGAAATTGAGTTCGACCCTTAAGACCTACATTTACAACTGCTCAAAACCACAATAGCTAGGTGAATATTTACTCTAAAAAGCAACGTTGGAAGCTGCTTCTTGTAGCTATCGCATTACTAATTGGCGTGGGGTCTTTGTACTACACAAATCGGTTGGTGCAGCGCTTGGCCATTCAGGAGAGGCATAAGGTTGAATTGTGGGCAAAGGGCACGAAATTTCTGGCAACATCCGCAGATCAGAATGCAGATTTAAGCTTTGTTTTTGAGGTTGTTAAATCGAACACCACCATCCCGCTCATTCTAACTGATGGCGACTCGAAGATTATTTCTCTGCGAAATTTTGATGACGAAAAAAGCAGCGATACGGTGTATCAAGCAGTGCAATTCAATCGAATTCTGGCCAGAAATGAACCTATAGAAATTGAGCTATATGGCGGCACCAAAAACTATATTCATTATGATAACTCCGATCTATTCTATCAACTTAAATATTACCCGTATGTAAGCCTTGGTATTATTTCTGTGTTCATTTTGGTGGCTTATTTCGCCTTCAGTTTTGCTCGCAAAGCCGAGCAGGATCAAGTTTGGGTTGGAATGGCGAAGGAAACTGCCCACCAATTAGGCACGCCTCTTTCTTCGTTAATTGCCTGGATAGAGTACCTGAGATTGAAAAATGTGGATTCGGCCACTTTGGACGACATGGCCAAAGATGTGTCTCGTTTAGAAACCATCACCGAACGATTCTCGAAAATCGGGTCGGTTCCAGATTTGGTTCCGGAAAGAATAGTTGCAGTGCTTGACGAAAGCATAGATTACATGCGAACTAGAAGCTCTAAAAAGGTTCAGTTTACCTTCGAATCAAACAATTTGGAAGAATTAACAGTACCGATTAACGTACCTCTTTTTGCATGGGTGGTAGAAAATTTATGCCGCAATGCCATTGACGCAATGGAAGGAACCGGTGCAATTCATGTAGAACTGACTGAGCAAAATTCGGACATAACGATAGACGTATCTGATACCGGCAAGGGAATAGCACGTTCAAAATTTGAGACTGTTTTTCAGCCCGGATACACAAGTAAAAAGCGTGGCTGGGGACTTGGACTATCTCTCACAAAACGAATTGTTGAGCAATATCACAGCGGTAAAATTGTGGTGAAACAGTCGGAAATAGACAAAGGGACAACCTTCAGAATTACGTTGAATAAAGCCTAATGGCTGGAATTTACATTCACATTCCTTTCTGCCGGAGGGCTTGCCACTATTGTGATTTTCATTTCACTACAAACTTGAAGAATTCGGATCAAGTTGTTGAGGCAATTCTGAAAGAAATTGAACTCCAGAAAGATTATTTGGACAGCGAATCGATTGGCACTATTTACTTCGGTGGCGGTACTCCTTCCCTCTTATCAACCAAAGATTTAAATCTAATTCTTGCTCAAATTTTGCGGTTTCATTCGGTTGAATTGAACGCTGAAATAACTCTTGAAGCCAACCCTGAAGATTTGTCTATCAAAAAGCTGAAAGAGCTTAAATCGATAGGCGTTAACAGGTTGAGTTTGGGAACACAATCCTTCATTGATTCTGAGCTTATTTGGATGAACAGAATGCATACCTCAGCAGAGGCGGAAGCGGCAATAATACAAGCACAAAATCTTGGATTCAACAATATAAGTATTGACCTGATTTTTGGTCTACCAGATCAAACGAAAAACGATTGGAACTTTAATCTTGAGAAAGCCAATTCGCTCAATATTCAGCACATTTCCAGCTACGGATTGACAATAGAAAAGAAAACTGTACTTGAAAGTAGAATCAGAAAAGGTGAGCAAAAATTACCTGACGAAAAGTTGGCTCAGCAGTTTTTGATGATGAACATGGATTTTCTACCAAATCATGGTTTTGAGCATTACGAAACCAGCAACTATGCGAAAGATGGCTTTATTTCGAAGCATAATTCCAGCTACTGGAAAGGCAAATCGTACCTAGGAATTGGTCCTTCGGCCCATTCCTTTAATGGAAAATCTAGACAATGGAATTTGCGCAGTAATGCGGCCTATTGTACAGCTATTCTTCAGGACAAACCATTTTTCGAAAGCGAACTTCTGTCTGACACCGATCGTTTGAATGAGCAAATAATGATTGGATTACGAACAATATGGGGAGTACAAAAAGTCGAATTGGAGAAAATTAGACTTGGTGCATGGAATGAAGTTTTGGCCCAAGCTATGGCTTACCAAACTGGACACTTTAAGTTTGATTCAGATAAAATAACCCTTACCAAGACCGGAGTGCTCCTAACCGATAAATTGACTTCGGAGCTATTCTTTTAGGATGGTAGGTTACATTTGACCCACAATGGATTTCATTAGAAAAAATATGGACGTCATAGGCTTTTTAGTAAAGCTTGGTGCCCTCTGTGGATTCTACTTCTGGTGGTTTAGTCCAAATGTTTGGAGTTTACCAGTAATCAGCACACTTTATGGCCACTTTGTGCATTACGTGCTTTTGTTTTTGGTCGAACCTAGTGCTTGGATTTTGAACCTCCTTGGCTACGGAGCCGAGGTAGTTAATCAGCGTTACCTCGATTTATATGATCTTGAATTTAACATACACGTTAGGAACTTCTGTTTGGGCATTGACATGATGTTTACCCTTTCCGCTTTGATTATTTCATTTCCTGGAAAATGGAAAGATAGAATGTGGTTTATTCCTATGGGTTTGATTGGAATGCAACTCATAAATATTGCCCGTGTAGTAGGTCTTTGTCTTTCGTTTTTGTTGCTCAAAAAAGGAGATTTTGTCGATCATCACGATGTCTTTAATATTATTGCTTTCATCTTCATTTTCTTCCTTTTTGTAATGTGGGTAAACAGGTACAAAAAAGAAGAACCTGCTCCTTAAAGCAGGTTCTCCTCAATTGCAACTCTTACTAGTTCTGCCAGATTTCCACATCTCGATCGGCTCAGCATGTTCTTCCTGTGATTAGTAACGGTGTGAGTACTGATAAACAGCTTCTCTGCCACTTTTGCAGAACTACATCCGAACGATACCAGTTGTAATACTTCCAACTCTCTTTCTGATAATCCTTTGGCCGTTTTCCCCCATTTATCTGCTGGAAGATTAATAACTATCGGTTCAGTTCCTTTTCTCTCCACTTTCAGCGATTTTATCCATTCTTGATGTCTAGTATCAATCAAATCGGCAGTGGTTGGTCTCTTAGCTCTCGGGTCGTTCATGGCTTCTGGCTTGCAATTAGAGAGGTGTTTCCATACTCCTTAGTCAACCGAAGCTGTTCCTTCATCTCCTTGATTTTTGCGATTACCTCTCGCTTATGATCCAGAGATGCCATTGGAATGCAGCTCATGTAGTTCCGATACGCTTCAATAGCTCCTTTGTACTGTGCGCTTTCTGCATATGCCTCGCCTAGATAAAACCAAGCCTTAACTGGTGCTGTTTTGTCCTCAGCTCTTCCAATTTGGTTGTAGTAATCGGTTCTATTAGCTGCGCTGCGTAGCATGGCTTCTGTAGATGTGTAAGAACCCAAGGCCTTAAACCGACAAACAGAATAGAAATAAAGAACCTGACCGTGCTTTTTGTCAACTTTCACCAGTCGTCTCCAGATTGGAAATGCTTGGTTATACTCTTCAGAAATTGTTAGCTGAAAAGCCTGGTCAAACAGTTGTTTGAATTTGTACTCGCTCATTTGAGCCTTTGCGCTTCCCGATTGCATTAGGAATAAGATTCCGATTAAAATTGCTGGTACTATTGTTTTGATTGTTTTCATGATTTCTAAGATTATTTGTTCAACACTACATTTACAGGGATTGTAGTTTCTCCCGTTTCTAAAGCTGCTTGCTCACATTTACTGGCGTTTCGACTAATTATCTCCTTTGTTCTAGCAGAAGCCAATTGAGCATCACTTTCCAAATAGGTGAGGAATTGTCCGTAGAATTTGGCTGCTTTTGCAAAATCTTGCAATTCTTCGTAAGCTTTTGCCAAGTGATAAGCAGTTTGCACCGGTGCATTCGTCTCATCTAAATCCCACTCCTCATATTCGGCAGAAATGTGTTCTGCAGCACGGTTCAGGTAGAAAGCCGCTTTTTCAGCAGAACCCTCTCCGTAGAGGTAGCAAAGACCCAACATGTGATTCACATTGGCCGTTTCTTCCGTGTTGGCCCGTACTTCCAACAATTTTGTAATGGCCTTATCGTAATCCATTCTGTCCATGTCTAGCATAGCCTGTCGCAGAATGATTCTATACTTCACATCCTCGGTTGGAGCGGCAGTTGCAATGCTAATGCCCATGGTAAGAATCATTAAGAGTGTGATAATCAGGTTCATTGCTTTATCAGAGATTCCGTCATTGTCCCCAATTTTTGGACGAGGGGTGGTATCTGTCCTGTTAAGTGCGGCTTTCATGCTCACACTCACTTCTTCATTTTTGTTTAACGTTTTCATGATTTTGAGTTTTGTTGATTAGTTAATGGCGCCTATTGTTTGAATTCGATGTCAAACATACTTTGGGGGTCTGCCTCAACCCTAACCAACTTTTTGTCAGTTCTAGGAAGTCTGACCATGCTTTTTGTCCAAATAGCCATAAATGGTCATAACGTTTATCTGCTGATTATCAAATACTTAACAAGTGATTGATAGCTAAAAACAACTATTAGCCGTTAGGATTTGAGAAGAGGATTGAAAGCCGTATTTTAGAGCAAATTCCTTGTTATATGTCCAATCAAGACGAACTTTTTCAGCTTATTAAGACCCTAACGCCTTCCGAAAAAAGGTACTTCAGCTTCAAAAGGTGGAGATGCTAAAAGCAACTATATGCAGCTATTTGAGGCTATGGATGCTCAAGGAGATGAATATGATGAACAGAAACTAAAAGAGAAGCACGCCAAAAAGCCATTCGTTAAATACCTATCTGCAGAAAAGAAACAGTTGCGCGAACAAATAATGAAGCAGATGCGCTTGTTTCATTCAGGTAGAACCGTGGACAATAAGATTAACGAACTGCTGCAGGATGAAATCTTTTACCAAGAAAAAGGTCTAAATGACCTACGTGAAAAAGCTTTGCTTAAAGCCAAGGAGTTAGCTACCAATGCTGAACGATTCCATTTATTAAAGGAGATTCTGTTGAGGCAAACAGGTTTTGTGATTGAGTTTGAAAAGAAGCACCTAACTAAACCAGTTGTTCAGCTAATTAACGAGCAGAAGCAACTTTTCATCACGCAGGAAAGTGAGTTGGAATTGCAAGCGAAAAACAGGGAGCTGTTTAGTGTTTTAAGATCTGGGGCAGATATGCAGGATTCTACCGTTAATAACAGGGTGGAAATGTTATACATGGAAGTGGAGCGTTATCGAACTCGTATTGGCGACTCTTATAGACTTCAGTGTCTTTTTGAACGAGCTAATAGCAACTATTTCCATTTACAACGGAATTGGAAAGCGAGTTTTCAGCATACGAAAAATGAATATGAAATCTACCAGCGTGCGGAGCATCTAAAAACTGAGGACGCCCTGAATTACAAAGTATGCTTGGCAAACCTAATGGCTCGTGCTCTTTCGGCTAAAGAAGAAGACTGGTTTACCAAGGCATTGGAAGAAATGAAATCCCTTCCTACTAGTTCATTTAATGAGGAAGGAGAAGTATTTCAGAACGTCTATTTCCAGGAACACCTCTTCTACATTAACCATGGAGAATTTGAAAAGGCTGTGGCTCTAGTCCCAATTATAGAGCAAGGTCTTGTTAAGTATGAAGCGAAGGTCAACCAGGCAAGGAAAATCGCATTTCGATTCAATATTATGGTGATGTATTTTGTAATGCATAGATTCAAAGATGCCTTGAATTGGATTGAACCAATGATGACCGATTCAAGTGAAATAAAGCAAGACCAACGATTTGTCGGCATTTTACTGCTACCGATTATTCATTTTGAACTTGGTCATGTAGATCTCGTTGAATCTTTTACTAGATCTGCCTATCGGTTTCTTCAAAAGAAAAATCGCTTGCACGAATTTGAACGGTTAGTCTTAAACTACCTGAAAGGCATGCCATTGAGTTCAGATCAAACAGAATTCAGAACTAAGCTTGTGGCCTTTAGTGAGGAACTAGACAGCATCATGAATGATTCGAAAAAAAGGAGGACAATAGGAACCGAAGAATTGAGCTTGTGGGCAAAAAGTCATTTGCAAAACCGCAAAATGAGCGAGATTATTGGCGATTAAGCACTTTAACCCTGCAGTGAATGGCCCAATTACTTTCGATACTGTTGAAAATGGGAATCACACCAATGCCAGCTGAATCCAGTTTAGCCTTGACACGCTTCCCCCAAACGGAATGCTTAGGTGGAATTTCTCGAGTTTGAATTTCCGGCATAAGATACCAACATGAATCGTTTACACATTCCATCAATCCATTGTTGAAACCATAGTAGTAAAACACTTTGTGCTCCCATCCAAAATCAGGACCATACGAAATAGGGTTATATTCAGCTAATACAATTGGCAAAGGGATTTCGATGATTTCTGGCACATGGTCAATTTTTTGCAACTGAACATTCAACGAATCGCGACACTCTTTAATCCAATCAACCAAAACGTTAATTGTACTATCCATCCCTGGCTTGATACGGTCTCCAGAATTTGCTAATTCCGGAATTCCAAGCAAATAGGTGATGTGCTTTTTACCATCAATTATTTTAATCGGACCTAAAGTCAAAAACATATCAATATGGAACAATGGTATATTCAATTTAGGATGACTAAAATCATAAGTGTCTCTTGAATCATTCGTACCCACCCAGACAATATCTCTCGCACCCAGATTAAGTTCCAGTTTCAATCTCTCCTCTATTGAATCCTTAACATTCGTGGTTGAATCGAGACCAATCTGTTCATAAGCATAGGAGTTATTATTATTCATATAAATACTCAAAGCATCTCTTCCAATTAGCGCAAAGTCTTTTGAATAGAGAATATTTCCGCCTTGAACGACAGTATTCCCTGCATATGTATCAAGACCACTACAATGATTGCCAACAAACTGAGAAAGCACGTGACTCATAGAAATTCCTGCTCCAGATTTTGGCATATAGTTAGATTGAACCTTTGAAATTCCAGTAGATGGGATTTCCTCAACTGTGTTGAATTTATCCTGAATCCAGAAATACATTGATTGTCGAAGTAGGTTCTCACATTCTTTCAGATTCAGCCCATTACAGTAACTGTAAGCCATTGTTGGGTCGATAGCCCTGGATGAGACGCACTTTAACCAATTGAAGGTTGAATCACTATTTTCAAATTGCAAAGTGGAAACATACTGCTGGTATGCAACTCTCCACTGAGCGTCAAGTTGTATCAAACTTTGAAGATTATCATCAGCTGAGCCAAATAATTCACTAGTCGGTGCCGCTACTACTCTGAATTCACCATCATCAAAATAGCAATAAACATATCGCTCGATTTCAAATCTACCCGAATCCAAAAGAGCCTCCACAGAGTTGTCTTTCGCAACTTGATTTGTCAACTTCTTTTCCCATTGATTATCAAGGAAACTTTTTAAGAATGCATCTTCCGACAAAGGGAGCTCAAATACAATTGAGTTCGCAATAATAGAAGCTCTGGCCGAATCAAATCTTAGTTTAATAGCATTCAGTTCCTCTCGAATGTCATTATCACTTGCAAAACTGAATTCAACTAGACTGTCAACTTTCGGCCATACCAATACTGAGCCCTTACTGAGCTGAACCCAGACTAAACATGCATCACATTTTAAACGATTCAGAAAGAAGGAAGCGACACGGTCTTTACTGATATTTTCAGTTGTAGGTAGGACTGTACTTTCTGCACCCACCAAAGAAATAAGCACCTTGCTGATTCTGCCATTGTGAGAATCAATAAGAGTATTGCCAGATTGAATCGACTGACAGCTAGCACTTAATGCCAACCCTAGAAATTGGCAAACTATTAAGGACTTTCTTGCAACACCATCAATCATAAATTCAGCTAATTACAAGTCCAATCAATAACCGGTTTTGAACGTGCTGTGGTGCCAGCAGGTTGATCTTTGTCATTATACTTAGCTGAGCTAAGGTATCTAGCGGTCAAGTACATCGAGCCATTTGTGCCTACTGGAAACGTTAAGTCATAAGATAACTTAATAACTGTTCTACGGGCAAGTGTGATGTCCCTGAATTCGGCATAAAACCCATTTGAAGGACTAGCTCCTGTATAATTACCATCACGTGCATCGTCCATGCCAATAATACATAGATTGTCCGTCCCACTGCCAGCGTACTTGTAGTGTGGTACAATCTCGAAATTGTGAGCTCCAATGGCCCCTATATCAGAAACTTTAATCGCAAATCCATCTTCAGTTGATGATGGACAACCAACGCAACGTGGGTCGACTACGAGCACAGTATCGCCATTAGCTCTTACATAGCAAGATAACCCTACACCATCAGCTCCAATTTCCAATTCGCTCTCGGTATACCCTTTTGCTCCTTTCAACTTCAACAAGGTTTTACCCTTATCAGTGTCGGTCCTCACACATATGTGGTAGTAACCTTTCTGGCCTCTTTGATCCCATGAAATAGGGAACTCCGTAATCTTATCTATCGTAGAAACCTCAATCATTTCTACAGCTTTAGCCTCGACAGATTTCATTGAGGCAGTTTCAGTAGCAGCAACCGCGGTTTCCTCACCATCCTTTTTGTCGCAATCGCAGTTACATCCTGATATAAATCCGATAAGTATTCCAGCAAATAACAAGTTCCAAATCTTTTTCATAGGTCTATAGGTTTAAGGTTGAGCTATCAATAATAATAACTCATCGACAGAATAACAACCATCATCTAAAGAAATGACCAAAAAGGGCTAAAGAAAATTTGATGTAACCACGATAACATCAGTTAGTCGTGAAAAAATCGGTGAGTTTAATTACCGTTAGTCCATCATCAAACGATTTGATGCTGATGGTTTCGTTTGCATTGTTCACACGGCTTAGCAATCCGTCTTTACCCCGTATAAAGCGCAGTTCATCAAGCAGTTCTTCAGACTCGTTGGATTTCAAAAGTGCTTCTAAAAACACATATGCATCTTGTACCGAGCCAGGTATTATAAGTGTGGCTTGACTCCTATCTCGCGAGTTTTCCAACTCCAACTCAGCCCCATTCTTGAATTTCACCAATTGTAGCTTGAGCGTATCGTGTCCAATAACTTCTGTAGTTAGCACAGGATTCCCAGCCATCGTATACGTTTTGGTGCAATACAGCGGCAATAGGTCTGAAAGCTTCTGTGTTTTTTGAAGTTTAGGAGCTGCATATCCACTCAGATATCCTCCAAAAATGAATCCTTCTCTCCCTCGGTAAGCCACCTTGTACCAGTGGTCTGATACCCAGCCAAGTTGCAGTTGAACCTTGGACTTCTCCATAATCTCAACCTTATTGCCATAAGCAACTTTTGTTACCACCCTCGATTTAGCATCTGGTTGAGAACGCATGTTTAGGCCGTTTACAGCCATCACATTTAAATACTTAGGATTGTCTTGTGCCGTAGCGCTTAGACTAACGACTGAAATGAGTACTACAATTAGCTTTTTCATGACTTTCAGTTTTTGGTTCTCTCTTAGAACCTTTAATTGAAATCATTTATTGAATAAGCAAATGGGAATTAACAATTGTTGGGTCAACTCAACTGTCTTTTAGCTTCACTTTTAGTGTTAATCCTGCTGCAAGAATTAAGAATGCACCTCCTAGCATAACTGCCGAAAGTTTGTTGTTATCAAGCAAATTTTCCATTACCCAGCCAAAACCTAAAGCGGCAATAATTTCCGGAATTACAATGAAGAAATTAAACAGCCCCATAAAGATTCCCATTCGCTTGGCAGGAATGTCATTTGCTATAAGTGCGTACGGAATAGAAACAATACTTGCCCAAGCAATACCAACTCCTGTCATTGAAACCAGCAACAGATATTGGTTATGTACAAATCCAATGCTTACTAGGCCTAATCCTCCTGCAAGTAAACACATGAAGTGCAACTTTACGTTACCAACTTTGCGCGCAATGCTTGGCATTACCAAAGCAAAAATGAAGGTGACAACTGAATAATATCCAAAGCAAATATTTGCCCATGCGAGTCCATCAGCATACAACTCACTATTTGGGTCGGTTGCGCCAAATACATGTTCGCAAATGGTTACCGTTAAATAGAACCACATTAAGAATAAACCTAGCCAAGTAAAGAACTGAACTGGCGCCAATTGTTTGAATGAATTAGGCATTGTCTTAAAGGCAGTGGTGAGTCCTTTTATGTAACCCATTTCTTCTTCCTCATCACCATCTTCATAATATTCGGGCGGATATTCTTTCGTAGTGAATATGGTATATAGCATTGCGCCTAAGAAGGCGATACCACCAACCAAAAAACTGAGTTTAACGTACCCTGGAATTGAACCATCGGCACTGGTCTTGTCCATACCAACCACATTCAAAAGAAACCATGGCATTAATGCGGCCAAAACTGCACCAAAACCAATAAAGAAGCTCTGCATGGTATAGCCTTTGGCCAATTGTTCTTTTGGAAGGATATCTGCTATGAAAGCGCGAGTAGGTTCCATACTAATGTTGATGGAAGCATCGAGAATCCAAAGCATACCTGCTGCCATCCAAATGGCAGACGAAAAAGGCATGATTACAAGAGTAATTGAAGCTAGAATTGCTCCAATTAAAAAGTACGGTTTTCGTCTTCCAAAAGTTGGATGCCATGTTTTATCGCTCATGTAACCAATAATGGGTTGAACTACCAAACCTGTCATTGGAGCGGCTAACCACAACAAGGGAATTTCGTGAGGAGAAGCACCTAAAAACTCATAGATGGCGCTCATGTTTCCCATTTGTAATCCCCATCCGAATTGGATACCAAGGAAACCAAATGCCATGTTCCAAATTTGCCAAAATGATAATGCTGGTTTAGTCTGCTTATTCATGTTCAATAATCTAGTATTTGGTAAATGTAATATTTGACCAAAATAAGCTAGTTGGAATTGTTGGTAACACCAATGCCGCTGAGTAACTTTGAAGCATGTCCGACAAGATGCCAGAGATAGATCCAGAGAAGGAGAAGCAGGATATCCTTAAAGCGTATAAAAAGCTTTTACGTTCTACCAAACGAAATGAAGCTAAGGGAGACCTTAAGCTCATTCGTAAAGCGTTTGATGTGGCCTTAGACGCCCACAAGGATATGCGCAGAAAATCGGGCGAGCCTTATATATACCACCCAATTGCGGTTGCTGAAATTGTTACTTCAGAAATTGGTTTAGGCGCAAAGTCTATTGTTTGTGCTCTTTTGCACGATACTGTAGAAGACACAGACCTCACTGTTGAGGACATGCGCAGAATGTTTGGCGATAAGGTGGCGCAGATTATTGATGGCTTAACAAAGCTTTCGAGCGTTCTAGACATTCAGGAAGACAAGAGTTTACAAGCAGAGAATTTCAGGAAAATGTTGCTGACCATGAGCAGCGATATTCGAGTAATTCTTATAAAACTTGCCGACCGATTGCATAACATGAGAACGCTCGACTCTATGCGTAGAGACAAGCAGCTCAAGATTGCATCAGAAACCATGTATATCTATGCCCCGCTTGCGCACAGATTAGGTTTGTATGCCATAAAAACTGAATTAGAAGATCTCTCATTTAAATACATTGAACCCGAATTATACGAGGAGATTGTTGCCAAGTTGAAGGATACGCAGCGTCAGAGGACGAGATTCATCAACAAATTCAGTTTCCCAATTATCAATTCATTGAACAATGCTGGAATTGATTATGAGATAAAAGGACGAACGAAATCTGTCTATTCCATAGCTCAGAAAATGAAGACGCAAAGCGTTCCGTTTGAAGAGGTTTACGACATTTTTGCAATTCGAATTATTCTCAATTGCAAAATGGAGAATGAAAAATCGGAAACTTGGAAAGCCTACTCCATTATTACAGACCATTATGTTCCTAACCCAGGAAGATTTAGGGATTGGGTAAGCAAGCCAAAATCCAATGGCTACGAATCGTTGCATACCACAGTAATGAGTGATAGTGGAAAGTGGGTTGAAGTTCAGATTAGAACTGTTAGAATGGACGATGTGGCAGAAAAAGGACTTGCCGCACACTGGAAATATAAAGACACAGGCAAGGACGCCAACAAAGATGCCGACCAAAAAGCACCTGCTGAGAGTGGTTTTGAAAGCTGGCTGAATCAAATTCGTGAATTGCTCGAAAGTCCAGACCCCAATGCCATCGACTTTATCGATGATTTCAAACTCAATCTTTTTGCTGAGGAAATATTTGTTTTCACACCCTCAGGTGAAGTAAGAACGCTGCCATCAGACGCTACATCGTTAGATTTTGCCTTCGATATTCACACAGAAGTGGGCATGCGTTGTATTGGCGCTAAGGTAAACGGCAAGTTGTATCCGCTTAGCCACAATCTTAAAAGTGGGGATCAAGTAGAGGTACTAACCAGCAACAAACAGCGACCAAAAGAAGATTGGCTGGGTTTTGTGGTTACGGCTAAAGCCAAGTCAAAAATTAAGCAGAGTCTTAAAGATGAGAATAGAAGAATCGCTGCCGATGGCAAGGAAATTCTTGAACGTAAACTGAAATCGATCAAACTTACGCTTACGCGTGAGCTGACTGATAATATGTACAAGCATTTCAGGCTAAAAACCTCACAAGATTTATTTATAAGCATAGCTAAAAAGTCTCTCGACTTTAAAGACATCAAAGACTACATAGAAAGCACGAAAAACGCATCTAAGTGGTATAACGTTCTTAGAAACCGTATTTCCGGAACCAGTACTACGGAAGTAGAAAAAGCCCCAGAAGCGCGACCGCGTCCAAAAGACAAGGGAGATACATTGGTAATTGGAGATGCTAGCCAGAAAATGGATTACGTTATGGCAAAGTGTTGTTCTCCTATTCCGGGTGACGATGTTTTTGGCTTTGTAACCATAAATGAAGGCATTAAAATTCACCGAACTAGCTGTCCCAATGCAATTCATATTCGGAGCAACTACGCCTACCGTGTTGTACCTGCTTCTTGGGCAAGTAAAGATGATTACACCGCTTTTGTAACCGGTATTTTAATTACTGGAATTGATGATGTTGGTCTTGTGAATTCGATAACAACCGTAATCTCAAAAGACCTGAATGTAAACATGAAAAGTATTGCGTTTGAAAGTCAGGATGGTGTGTTTGAAGGGCATATAAAGGTGCTAGTTGAGGGAATTCATCATTTGAATAACCTTATCAAAAACCTCAAAAATGTGAATGGCATTAAGAAGATTGTACGCGAAGACGAGATAGACAACTAATGGAGGTTATTGCAACAAATCGTAACGCCAAATATGAGTTCGCTTTTCTTGAGGAATTCACAGCTGGTCTTCAACTTTTTGGTACCGAAATAAAAAGCATACGAAATAAGGATGTAAGCATTGCAGAAGGCTATTGTACGTTTGTCAATAACGAGCTTTTCATACTCAATATGCATATAGCCCATTACGAACAAGGCACTTATAATAATCATGAACCAAAGCGTGAGCGAAAGCTTCTGCTTAACAAGCAGGAGCTTAAAAAACTCCGGAATAAACTAAAGGATAAAGGCCTCACCATCATCCCTACATGTTTATTTATATCAGACAAAGGTCATGCTAAGCTTAATATCGCTCTAGCTAAAGGGAAGAAAATCTATGATAAGCGGGATGGAATTAAAGACCGCGATATTCAACGAGATGTTGATAGAGCGTTAAATCAATAATTACTGGCTTTTATCATCTAATAGCGGTACAAAACGAAAAGTTCCGTGCTCCTTTACTTCTAAAGAACCATCTGCCAACTTGGTAATGGTTTTCATCACTTCCTCATCTCCATTAGAAACAGGAATTACCATTATTCCATTTGGTTTAAGTTGGTCAAGCAAGCCTTCTGGAACAATGGGAGCACCAGCCGTAATGATTATCCGATCGTATGGCGCCCAAACCGGAACACCCAAATTACCATCTCCATAGAACGTTTTTATCTTGTATCCGAGTTTTGGCAAGAGCTTTCCTGTTCTGTCAAACAGCTCTTTGATGCGTTCTATACTGAACACTTTTGCACCCATTTCGTGCAATACAGCTGCTTGATAACCAGAACCGGTGCCTATTTCAAGCACCTTCATCCCCTTTTCTATTTGCAGCAACTCACTTTGTGTAGCAACCGTAAATGGCTGAGAAATGGTTTGTCCAGCGCCAATGGCAAATGGTCGATCTTCGTACGAAAACTGTTCAAATGCGCTGTTCAAGAACAAATGCCTTGGCACATTCCCAATGGCTCTCAGCACATTCTCATTTTCAATCCCTTTCTCACGTAGCAAGCTCACTAGCTTCCTCCTGTTTCCCTGATGTTTGTGCGAATCTTTAATCAATTATGATGTTAAGTTTTGAATGTTGAAAACCCTAACTATCTCCTCGAATAGCGGTTTCTAAATGTAATAATTTGCAAAGTGTTTAAATCAAATTTCAAGGGATAAAATCAATGACGAATTTGAAGATTGGTGTGCTCGGTGCTGGCCATTTGGGCAAGATACATTTGAAGCTGCTCGCGCAAACAATCGGATACGATTTAGTTGGTTTTTTCGACCCCGACAAAAAACAATCGGATTACGCAGCTAAAGAGTTTGGAATTACTGCCTTTGATACAATTGATGACCTAATTGATGCGGTAGATGTGGTGGATGTTGTAACTCCTACCCTATCACATTACGAATGTGCTTCGGCAGCCCTAAGAAAATCGAAGCACGTTTTTATTGAAAAACCGGTGACCAACACGCCTGAAGAAGCAGAAAGCCTTATGAAATTGGCAGAAGAAGCTCAGGTGAAAGTTCAAATTGGTCATGTAGAACGATTTAACCCTGCTTATATAGCTGGCAGACCGTTTATAGAAAATCCGATGTTTATTGAAAGTCATCGATTGGCTCAATTTAATCCGCGTGGTACAGATGTTCCAGTTGTAATGGATTTAATGATTCATGATTTAGACATCATTTTAAGCTTAGTAAAATCAACCGTAAAAAGAATAAGCGCTAGCGGTGTAGCTGTAGTAAGCAGCACCCCAGACATTGCCAACGCAAGAATCGAATTTGCAAACGGTTGTGTAGCGAATGTAACTGCAAGCCGCATCTCACTTAAAAACATGCGCAAAACCAGGATTTTTCAAAGGGATGCTTATATCGCAATAGACTTTTTGAAGAAGAAAACCGAGGTTGTTCGTTTAGATGCTGCAAGCACAGAAACCAGTTCAAACGACCTTTTTATTGAGCTACCAGATAGTAGTAAGCGAAGAATCAATTTTGAATTCCCAAAAATTGAAGAATCTAACGCGATTCAAGAAGAATTGCGTGCGTTTAGAATTTGCATTCAAGAAGATACGCAGCCAGCGGTTACAATCCAGGATGGCTACAATGCTTTGCAGATTGCTCATCAAATTGTAAGCAAACTGCATCTTAGTTCAGACCTTATTACTAGTAACATATAATAAGTTTAATTTCGTGCCCGTTCTCGTTGGAATTACGGAATGAGAAGTCGACTAAAATCCGCCATATTTTTTGTTTTTTCAGTACTACTAGCTAGTTCTTACAGCTCTTGCGACCTTATAAATCCAGACGAGCAAATTCCATCTTTTCTCCGCATAGATTCCATTTCTATGGCTACAGGTAATGGAGAGGGGAACCCGGACCATAATATAGTGGATGCATGGGTTTACGAAAACGAAAAACTCTTAGGGATTTTTGAATTGCCAGCGGTAATACCCATTTTGGTTGACGGAGAAGCCAATATCAGAATTAGGGGTGGGATTAAACTTAACGGCCAAGTTGGCACTCGCATTCCTTACTTGTTTACCGAAGATTATTTAGGGACTATTTCTTTATTTCCGGACAGCGTGGTTAACATTAACCCTACCCTTAATTACCAAAACTGGGTAACTTTTGATTGGCTTGAGGATTTTGACAATGTTGGACTTTCTCTGATTACTTCTGATGTTAGTGACGCGGATATTGAACGAATTGATGGTATTGAAGCGTTCGATGGTAAAACTCTTAAACTGGCCTTGGCAGAAGATGAAATTATATTCGAATGTAAATCTGGTGTAACCTATGAGCTTCCTGGAAGCGGAACTCCAGTGCTCTTAGAATTTACCTACCGAAGCAATCATTCTTGTGTAGTTGGGTTATTCAGCAGGGACCAAGGTGGCACTTTTCAGGTTCCTATTATCGTTCTTAGCGCTTCAGAAGATTGGAATAGAATTTACGTGAACCTCACCGATGTAATTTCTTCCAATTCTGATTTCATCAATCACCAACCATTCTTCGGTTTTGTTAGAGACGAAGATCATGTTGGTGAGGCCTATTTTTATATAGACAACATAAGAATGCTGCACTGATGAATAGAAAACTGCAGACGCTCAAGTATGTTGTTTTTGATGTGATTGCCGCTTCTGGCGCATGGAGCATTTTCTTCTTTTACCGAAAAACCTTTGTAGAAAGCGAGAAATTCGGCTTTAAGGTACTGGTGAATATGGACGAGCGCTTTATTCAAGGTCTCGTTCTTATTCCAATATTTTGGTTGCTATTCTACACGCTTTTGGGCACCTACCGTAAGGTTTATCGGAAATCGAGATTACGAGAGTTCTTTCAAACATTTGTAAGCACATTAATTGGTGTTATAGCATTGTTTTTTGCTTTGATACTGGATGATGAAGTGCTGAATCACACCACCTATTACCAGTCGTTTGCCGTTTTATTTAGCCTGCATTTTGGACTGACATTCTCATTGCGTTTCATTCTTTCCTCTATCACTGCAAATAAGATTCACAAGCGTAAAATTGGCTTTCCAACACTCATGATTGGAAGTGACGCTAAAGCACTTGAACTCTATGAAGAGCTGGAAAACCAACGACAGGCTTCTGGCAATATTTTTAAAGGTTTTATAAGAGTAAAAGAACGCGCTCAGTACCCTTTAAAAGACCATCTTCCAAACCTTGGCACCATTGAAAACCTCGGAACTATTATAGACGAATATTCTATTGAAGAGGTAATTATTGCTTTAGAATCTAGCGAACACGAAAACCTTCAAAACATCCTTAATAGATTGGAGGAAAGAGATGTAATTGTAAAGGTAATCCCAGATATGTACGATATTTTATCAGGGTCTGTTAGAATGGATTCGATTTACGGAACCCCGTTAATACAGGTAACGCAAGATATTCTGGCGCCTTGGCAACACGTAACTAAACGTGTTGGTGATATTGTAATCTCCTTGTGGGCGCTCATTATTCTAAGTCCGCTTTACTTCATTACGGCTATCTGTGTTAAGCTGAGCAGTCCTGGACCAGTATTTTACGCTCAAGAACGAATAGGAAAAGGTAGCAAGCCATTTTTCATATTCAAATTCAGGTCGATGATTGTAGATGCCGAAGCTAAAGGCCCAGCTCTTTCGAGTGATCATGATCCTCGAATTACTCCAATCGGGAGGTTTATGCGAAAGGTTCGATTGGACGAAATTCCTCAGTTCTACAATGTGCTCATTGGCGATATGAGTTTGGTTGGTCCAAGACCAGAACGCCAATTTTTCATAGATCAAATTGTTGTGCACGCACCGCATTATCGTCACCTTTTAAAGGTAAAGCCAGGAATTACCTCTTGGGGAATGGTAAAATACGGGTATGCAGAAAACGTGGAACAGATGATCCGAAGAATGAAATTCGACCTTCTCTACATAGAGAATATGAATTTGTTAGTCGATCTAAAAATCCTCATTTACACTGTTCAAACCGTACTTCTAGGCAGAGGAAAATAATTCACCATATTCGGTCGTTGTATTCAAGCATGAAGCAACTTCTCTCCCTTTTTCTTACTGCCATCTTATCCTCCAGTGCTGTTGCGCAACAAGCTGCTAAACACACGGTCTACTTCGAAAATGATCAGTCAATTATCATAAATACTGAGGCAAAAAAGCTATTAGATTTTGTAAAGGCAATTGAAGAAATAGCTTTAAAGCTTGAGGTTGTAGGCCATACTGATTTTCGAGGAAGCATCGAGTACAACCAGATTTTATCTGAAAAGCGGGCTAATGCCGTCATGGCATTCATCGAAACCAAAACCGACTTGAAGTATTTGATGAGTTTAGCTTCATCAGAAGGTGAAAAGTTTGCGGATCAAACCGATCCCGAATCTAAAGGGGTTTCCGTGGATAGAAAAGTGGAAGTTTTGGTGATATTATCACCTAGAAAAGAAACAATTCAAAAACCAATTGAGGAAGTTAAAAAAGAGCCTATTCAAGAAACCGACTTATTGGTAGAAGCTGAGGTTGGTCAAACGGTGGTTTTGAAGAATCTTAATTTCTTTCCAGGCAGGCATTATCTCGTACCGCAAGCCTTACCTGAACTTGAGCGTTTGGTTCAAATTATGTCTGATAATCCAACGCTTGAAATAGAAATTCAGGGTCATATTTGCTGTAAACTCGATTCTGTTGATGCCTTGGATGTTAACACCAAAACGTACAGTCTTTCATTTAATAGAGCTGAATACATTTTTCAACAGCTGGTTCTTGCAGGAATTGAAGAAACCAGAATATCTTATCGCGGATTTGCTGGTTCTAGACCACTAATTCAACCGGAGTTAACCGAAATGGATAGGAACAGAAACAGAAGAGTTGAAATCAAAATTCTCAAAAAATGAAGAGTTACTCATCGTCAAAAGTGAGTTCCATTGCAGCAGAACCTGTGAGGTCGGATCTAAGTTGCAGCTCGATAGATTGAATCCCATCGGAAACCGTCATCGTAACGGTATTCGGAGGAATGGTTCCAACGTTATGAGCATGAAGGTACAAATAGACCTTTTTGTACTTAGAAGCATCAAAGCTGATCTTTTTCTTGGCTGCAGTAATGCTATGTTCTTTTACGATACACTGATCGTCAATAAAGATTGAAACGATGTCTCCGTCAATAATCTGCGCATCCCATATTTCAAACGTAAGCTGATGTGATTTAAGGATTAACCGATGTTCCTGACGAATTGGAGTTATTCTCCTGTTGTTCATTTTATCTGGCAATTCACACACAACCAACTCAGCAGGTTCTACTGGCTCGTAAGTGTTAATCGTTTCCTTAGGTTTCACCACAACCTTCGTTTTTGCAGGTACAGATTCTACTCTTTGCTGTACGTCTTCAATTGCTTCTTGATACTGCACAATTTCAACCTCTGGTTCTACCGTTTGTGGTAGAACATCCCCTTTTTTATTCTTCTTCTTTGTTTCTTCTGGCTCGTCTTTCACAATTTGCCAAAGCTTTATGCTCTTATCCAAACTGCCAGAAAGAAGATAATTCGGTCCGCTCTCAAGGTCGAATGACATAATTGTTCCTTGCTCTGCGCCTTGATCTAAAACCCGTTGCTTATCAGTTAAATCCCAAACATTAAATCTTGAAGCGTGATCACCGGTAATCACATATTTCTGATCTTCTGTAAATGCAAGATTGCTGAATTTGTTGCCGCCTGTACCTGATCTAAAGCTGGTGAGCAAATAAAAACTTTTTGGATCTCGCATGTCGACACGAGAATTATCACACCATGTGAGAAGTCGTTTGCCATCATCTGAAAACTCCAATGAATTAATTAAACAGGTTCCAGTATTGTACTCTCGAACAACCTCACCACTGGCAAGATTAATCGCCATCAAATACTTGCCTGCTGCAAATATTAGTTCCTTGCCATTTGGATTTAAAATCGCGCATCGTATTTCTTCTGTTGGGTCTGAATAAATTACCTCAGGGTCTTTATCGCCCGATAAACTGACCGCACATAAATATTTATTACTCCCACCGAAATAAATAAATCCTGTTTGGGAAGACATTAGGGCAAATCGCACCTTATTTATCGGGCTTTCAGCATTTGTAGGACTAACAATTCTTTTGTGGCAAAATCCAGTTTCTGAATCCCAAACTTTTATCTGCCCATCATCTCCTGCCGTAACAACATAATTACCGTTCTCCGAGTAAGTAACGTCCGTAACAGAACCATAATGACCTTCCAACTTCTTAAGAGCTGCTGATCCTTCGATGTCCCAAATAAAAACCTCTCCTCTAGTACCGCCACTTGCAAAATGGCTTCCATCTGGAGAAAATACGACATGCCTAACGCCATGATTATGCCCATGAAAAGTGCGTATTAGCTCAAGCTTGAGATTTTGCGCACTGCACTTCCCAAACCAACAAACCAATATTAAACAAGAGACTATTCTCAGCATTTTTCCATTCTGCCCTATCATAGTTAGGCATTTTTTTCTATTCGGCTACAAATATCCCTCGTTCATTGTCTTTTCTAATACAATTCCTGTTGCAGTTGTTGTAAGCGAAGTTACCCTTCAGCTTTGCATCATAAATACAAGCTATGGTCTAAGCATTATTATCACTTTTGTTTCTGATGTCAAGAGGAATAGGATTTATGCTGATAAGCACAGCTGCATTTTCATTAATGCAGCTTTGTGTTAAGTACCTCAGCCATCTGCCTACGCACGAATTAATCCTATTTAGAAGCGTTATATCACTTGTTCTTAGTTTAGGTTATATCCTTCCTAAAGGAATTAACCCGCTTGGCAACAACCGTAAATACTTGTTACTCAGAGGCATATTTGGCGTTACAGCATTAAGTCTATTCTTTATTACCGTACAAAACATACCACTAGCTAGTGCCGTAACCATCCAATACCTCTCTCCTATTTTCACGGCCATTATTGCAATTTTCATATTGGGCGAAAAAATGAGAAAGGTTCAATGGCTTTTCTTCCTAGTCGCTTTTCTCGGAATTGGTTTGCTAAAAGGATTTGATGACCGAGTATCCTTGTTCTATCTTATCCTCGGAATCTTATCGGCATTTTTCGCAGGGGCCGCGTATAATTGTATTAGGATGGTTAAAGACACAGACCATCCCCTAGTTGTGGTGCTGTATTTTCCGATGGTGGCTACACCCATCATGTTGGTTCTTAGCTATTTCAATTGGGTTTCTCCCGTAGGCTGGGAATGGGCAATCATCTTGCTCCTCGGCATTTTTACTCAAATCGGTCAGGTTTTCATGACTACGGCGTTGCAACTTGAGAAAGCGAATATTGTAGCAAGCCTAAAGTATTTGGGCTCCTTATATGCACTTGCCTACGGCTATTTCTTATTTGACGAGACCTACGATTGGATTAGCTTGGTGGGAATACTCCTAATACTGTCTGGAGTATTGCTGAATGTCGGACTAAAATCTTGGGACAAAAGAAAAGCCCTATCCGAAAAAATCGAATAGGGCTTCAGTAAAATAAGACCGTGTGTTACTTAACGCTCATTTTCTTTGTGATTGCATTCACGCCATCGGCAATGCTGTAGAAATAGATTCCAGAAGAAAGACCTTCCGAAGAAAATTCGATGGTATTTACACCAACATTTGCATTCAGAGATTTGCTGTAAATTCTTTCTCCAAGTACGTTAAAAACTTCTAAAGTTAAATCTGAGGCATCCTTAACTGAATAAGTTACAGTCGTATTGCCCGTGAATGGATTTGGATAATTTGAGACGGAACCAAAAGAAAATTCCTCGTCATTTAAACCTAAACCACTTGACCTTACATCTAGAACCAATCCTTCTAGTTTAATTCCATTAGGTGTGAAGTTTGGATCTCCGAAGGCATCTAACAAGAAACCCATTTCAGTCAACCACACATTAAACCCGGTGATTCCGCCAATAGCCGCTGGGGCAAAATTTGCCGCGCGAGCATCAATGAACACAGTTAATGGGTAAAGACCATCACTATTCGGTCCTCCACCGGCAGCAGCAGTCCAATCGGCTGCAGTTCCGTTTATGCTAATACAACCAGATGTGTTTTCGAAACCATTCGTTGTGTCTCCAGGGTTTATCCAGTATCCAAACGGATTCAAGACTGCATCATAAGTTGTATCAAATGCTGCATCAGTTGTGTATGTCAAACCAGCAGGCAAACCACCCATTGAATCAAGTCTAAATCTATCTGCAAAAACGGTTACATCTAATGGAGGATTTCCAGGAGCTAATTCGACAGAAAGAACGGTGTCCGCAAAGGATTGAACCGAAATAATTACTTCGTAATCATCGCAATCGTTACACGCAAAAATGGGTTCTAATTGCAAGGGTGAAAGTTGTAGTCCAGTTCCAACAAAATTGGTGCTTGGTACACATTGCCCAAAAGCCGTTGCTACAGCAAATGGAAACAAAAAGGAAAGTAGAGTTTTCTTCATCTTAGGTTACTTAGTTATCTACCGCGAAGCTAAACTTTCTTAAAACATAATAACTTGATGTTTTCGTTTGAGCTCATAAAAAAAGCCCTGTAAAAACAGAGCTTTTTGTAGCGAGAGGGAGATTTGAACTCCCGACCTCAGGGTTATGAATCCTGCGCTCTAACCAACTGAGCTACCTCGCCATTTTTTTTGCGGCTGCAAATATAGTATCTCATCA
>CALCGD010000292.1 GCA_937900875.1 uncultured Flavobacteriales bacterium | reverse complement strand
GCCACTTGGCCTTGAGCCAATAGTTGTGATGCCCTGCACATCGCTTGCACTTGATACCCTCATGCTCGCGTTGTGCGCGAAAATGATCCTTGAAGCTATCCTCTGTTGGAAAGTGTTCTGTGAATTGTAGTATGTTCATCTGGGTCGTATTGAATGTTCGACACAAATCAACCCTTCAAAAATGTAATCTATTTACGTCCTGGTATCTTTAGGGGGAATCAGATAATTCAATATATTTATCGACAACCGAATAAACCCCGTATATGAATTCTTTCTACAATCTTACAACAGACCATACACTCATTCCTACAATTACCAACACAAAATCACAACCATTCAACAAGATTGTGAGACTGATGTTGGGTGTGGTTTTGTCGTTTGTCAGCATTTCATTCAGTTTTGGACAGGCAACAATCAACTGCCCGTCAAACATTACTGTAAATGCTACTTCGGGTCAATGTGGAGCAACAGTCAATTTTGCTGCTCCAACAGCCACATGTTCTGGAGGTAGCGGAACTACAGTCACCAACTTTAACTACACAGGGGGAGTTCAAAACTTCACAGTTCCTGCGGGCGTAACAAGCATTAATATTCAGGCTTGGGGTGCTCAAGGAAGAACAAGTGCGAATGGTTCTGCTGTAGGTGGACAAGGAGGTCTCTCTTCTGGTAATCGTGCAGTCACACCTGGAGAAGTAATCAGAATTTATGTTGGTGGTGGCGGTGGTGTAAGTGTTACTGGAGGATACAATGGAGGAGGAAACGCTGGAGCTACTACCTGTGCCATTGCACGTGGTGGTGGTGGTGGTGGTGCGTCTGATGTACGTGCAGGAGGTACTGGATTAAACAATAGAGTAATCGTTGCTGGTGGCGGTGGCGGTGGCGGAGGTCACAGACGAGCTGGTTGCGGTAGAGGTACTGGAGGCGGTGGAGGCGGTGGCTGGTACGGTGGCGGTGGTGGCGCTGGCTGGCCAGGTATTCCTCCTGGAGGTGCTGTTCCAACTGGTGGAACGCAAGGAGCCGGAGGTACACGTGGTTTTACAACATGGACTGCAGGTGGGCCAACGAATGGTTTTAACGGGGCTTTTGGAACTGGCGGAGCTGGTGGAAATGAAGAAGGTTCGGATCAAGCGGGTTCTGCGAATGCCACGGTTGGTGGATTTGGCGGAGCAACTGTTGGTCAAAATGGCTCGTGGAATTCTACTAACGATTGGACTGGACAGAGTGGAGCTGGAGGTTCAGGTTATATTGGTGGAGTTACTGCTGGATCTACCACAGGTAATCAGAGAACTGGAAACGGTTTGGTTCGAATTACATACACATTGGTTAACTCACCAACAATAACGCAAACTGCCGGACAGGCAAGCGGTACATTTTTTCCCATTGGAACAACAACCAATACATTCTTAGCCACCTGTCCTACCGGGTCTCCTGCATCTTGCAGCTTCACAGTAACAGTGGTTGACAATCAGAATCCTACAATTAGCTGCCCTTCAAATATTACAGTTAATACGGCATCAAACTCCTGTGCAGCCAACGTAAATTATTCTGTGCCAACGGCCACGGATAATTGCCCTGGTGTAGGTGTTTCGCGTACAGCTGGACCAGCTAGTGGGGGTTCATTCGCGCTTGGAACTACAACGGTAACCCATTTAGCTACAGATGCATCTGGAAACACCGCATCTTGCAACTTTACTGTTACGGTAAACGACAATCAAAACCCATCAATTAGTTGCCCCGCTAACATTAATGTAAACGCGGCTTCAGGGTCTTGTGCCGCAAATGTTAATTATTCTACTCCTAGTGCTTCCGATAATTGTTCGGTAATCACCGCTTTGACTGGTGGTTTGGCAAGTGGGTCTAGCTTTCCAGTTGGGACTACAACCGTAAGTTATTCGGCCACAGACCCTTCTAGTAATTCGGTTAATTGTTCATTCTCGGTTACGGTTAACGATGCTCAAAATCCAGCTATAAGTTGTCCTGCAAATATTAGCGTAGGTACAACTGGCTCGTGTGGTGCAACGGTAACATATTCCACTCCAACCGCTACAGATAACTGCCCTGGCGTGGGAGTAGCATTAACAGCAGGTTCAGCAAGTGGTTCGTCTTTTCCATCTGGTACAAATACTGTGACTTACACGGCAACTGACGCTACAGGAAATACCGCTAGTTGTTCTTTCACAATTACAGTTAGCGATGATGATGCTCCTACTATTTCGGGTTGCCCTAGTAGTATTAGTGTTGGAAACACGTCTGGACAGTGTAGTGCCACCGTAAATTGGAGTGCCCCTACAGCGACTGATAATTGCCCTGGGGTTACGGTAGCTCTTACTTCTGGACAAAGCCCAGGGTCAACGTTCTCTTTAGGAACAGTAGCCATTCAATATACTGCTACAGATGCAGCAGGAAACACAGCACTTTGCAACTTCAATGTAACCGTTTCGGATACAGAAAACCCTACTATTTCTTGCCCTTCTAATATCTCGGTGCCAAATGCATCAGGTCAGTGTGGCGCAACAGTTTCTTTCGCTTCTGCAACCTTTGCTGATAATTGTCCAGGAGCGACTTTAGCACAAACTGCTGGTTCTGTTAGTGGTAGTTTCTTAAGCGTTGGAACTCAAACCATCACGTATGTAGCAACCGATGGCTCTTCAAATACAGCAACCTGTTCTTTTACAGTAACTGTTACCGATGATGAAGACCCCGTATTCTTAAACTGCCCTGCAAACCTTACCGCAAATACAGATGCTGGCGTTTGTACTGCAATGGTTAATTACGCCACCTTATTGGCCAATGACAATTGTGATGGAACTGTTGCTCCGGTGCAAAGTGCTGGTCAAGCTTCTGGAACGGCTTTCGGAATAGGAGTTACAACAAACACATTTACGGCTACAGATGCTGCTGGAAATGTAGGAACATGCTCGTTTACGGTCACTGTTTCTGATGATGAAGCCCCACAGATGAACTGTCCGTCAGACCAAATTGTAACGTTTGATGGAAGCTGTCAATATGAAATCCTTGATTACAGTGGACAAGTGGGTTTCTTGCAAGACAATTGCGATGCTTCTCCAACAATCTCTCAAACTCCGGCTGCAGCCACAACTATTACAGGTAGCACTCAGATTACACTTACCGCTACAGATGCAAGTGGAAACAGCATTGGATGTACGTTCGATGTAATTCCAAATGATATTGTTGATCCAACAATCACGTGTCCTGCGGATGATAACGTAAGCGTTAACTCAATCTGTCAGTTCACACTCCCGAATTACACGGGGGCGGCAACAAATGATGATTGTGATTCTAATCCGGTAGTAACTCAATCGCCAGCGGTAGGCTCTATTCTTACCTTATCTACGGTAGTTACCCTTACCGTGACTGACGGTTCTGGTAATACAGGAACATGTACGTTCAATGCTATTCCAACAGACGATACAAATCCAACAATTACGTGTCCAGCCAATCAACTTGAAAGTTTTGATGCTGGATGTGAGTTTGACTTAGCGGATTACACAGGTTTAGCAACGGTTGCAGATAACTGCGATGCTTCTCCAACAGTTACTCAAAGTCCAGTTATTGGATTTACAATTTCGGGAACCACGGTGGTAACCCTAACAGTTACCGATGCTTCTTTGAATACTGCAACATGTTCGTTTAGCGTAATTCCTGACGACAATGAGGACCCTGTTGTTAATTGCCCTTCAGATCAAACAGTGAATTTCAATACACTTTGTCAATTCAACATTATCAACTTCACTGGTTTGGCTAGTGCCGCAGATAACTGCGATACGGACGTAACGTTAAGTCAATCTCCAGTGCCAGGAACTTCGATTGGAACGACTACAGCTGTGCAGATAACTGCTACTGATGATGCTGGAAACACATCCATTTGTTCGTTCGATGTAATTCCGAGTGATGTGACAAATCCAAGTGCGAGTTGTCCTACAAATCAGATTGTGAATTTTGATGCGAATTGTGATGCAGTACTCGCCAACTATGTTGGTTCTCTTACTGCAAACGACAATTGTGATTCGAGCCCATCGGTTGTTCAGAGTCCTGTGGCAGGCGGAACGATTACATCCACAACCACAGTTACCATGACTGTGACAGATGCTAGTTCAAATTCAACCACATGTTCTTTTGATGTAATTCCACAGGACGTTACAAACCCGACCATTGTTTGTGGCGCAGATTTGAACGTAAGCTTTAGTGCAAGTTGTCAGTACACTGTGGGTAATTATTTGAGTACTCCAACAGCGAATGACAATTGTGATGCTTCTCCAACAATAACGCAAAGTCCAACATTAGGAACCGTTATTACAGGTTCTACGGTTGTGACTCTTACGGCTACAGATGCAAGTGGAAATAGCGCTACTTGTACGTTTAATATCAATCCTACTGATGGGCAAAATCCAAGTATTTCTTGTCCGACAAATGAGAATGTAAACTTTAGCTCAGGTTGCGATTTTTCTCTAGCAGATTACACTGGCTCAGCTACTGCAAGCGATAATTGTGATTTAACTCCAACAGTTACACAAAGCCCTGGAATAGGGTCGGTTCAAACTGGAGCAACAACGGTAACGTTAACTGCAACTGATGATGCAGGGAACACTAACACGTGTACGTTTAGCGTAACACCTGCGGATGCTACAAATCCAGTAATTACTTGTCCTGCAAATCAAAGTGAAGACTTTACAGCGGGTTGCGATTTTAATCTTCCTGATTACGGTAGTCTTGCAACAACATCTGACAATTGTGATGCAAGTGTTGCTGTGACTCAATCTCCTGTTGCCACAACCACAATAACAGGTTCGCAAACAATTACGCTTACTGCAACAGATGATGCGGGAAATACAACTACTTGTACATTCAATGTATTACCAGATGATAATACTGATCCAATAATCGTTTGTCCTGCAGATCAGCCTGCAAATTTCAATGCTCAGTGCTTGTTCAATTTGCTTGACTATACAGGATTAGGAAGCGCGAGTGATAACTGCGATGCTTCGCCAGTTGTAACCCAATCACCTGTTTCGGGAACATCCATCGGAACAACAACCGCCATTATTTTAACTGCTACAGATGCCAATGGCAACACAGGTACATGTACGTTCAATGTAGTTCCTGTAGATGCTACAAATCCTGTGGTAAACTGTCCAGGAAACCAACAAGTAAGTTTCAACGCAAGCTGCGAGTATGACTTATTGAATTATGCGGGAACAGCCATTTCGAGCGACAATTGTGACGCTTCTCCAACCGTGACCCAAAGCCCTGTCGCTACTACAACTGTAACGGGTACTACAACTGTAACGTTGACCGCAACTGACGCAGCTGGAAATGTTGGAACATGTACGTTCGATATTATTCCTGAAGATGAAACTGACCCAAATATTACTTGCCCGAGTGATGCAACAGTAAGTTTTGATGCGGCTTGTCAGTACGTGCTTACAAGCTATTCTGGTTCTGCTACTGTGACCGATGATTGTGATGCTTTACTAGCAGTTACACAGAGCCCAGCTTCTGGAACTACAATTTCTGGAACCACTGAAATCACTTTAACAGCGACAGATGCAAGTGGAAATCTTAGTACTTGTACGTTTGATGTGATTCCAGAGGACGATACAAATCCTACGATTGCTTGTCCATTGGATCAAACGGTCAGTTCAAACTCTAGCTGTCAGTTCACCATTGTTGATTACACCGCGGTGGGAACGGTTTCCGATAACTGCGATTTATCTGTTGCTGTAACGCAAAGCCCTGCTTTCGGAACCATTATTACTGTTCCGACAACGGTAACATTAACTGCTGAGGATGATAATGTGAACACAGCTTCATGTACATTCTTGGTAACCCCAGCCGATAACGATAATCCGAACATCAGCTGTCCTGGAAATCAAATTGAAGACTTTGATGCAGATTGTGAGTTCGATGTAATCGATTACACAACTATGGCAACTGCTACCGATAACTGTAGCGCTACGCCAACCGTAACTCAGTCTCCTGCTTCAGGAACAACCATTTCTGGTCAGACAACTATTACACTAACGGCTACAGATACCGACTCGAATACTGCAACATGTACGTTTGAAGTTATTCCTGCCGATAATACAGCTCCAGTTGTATCGTGTCCAATTGATCAGGATGTTTCGTTCAACAACCTTTGTCAGTTTACACTTACCGATTACACTGGAATATCGTCAGCCACAGATAATTGCGATAACGGACCAACCATTTCTCAAAGCCCGATTGTTGGTTCATTGATTGGAGGAATCACGGTAGTTACTATCAGCGCTACGGATGCTGCGGGTAATATTGGAACATGTACGTTCAATGTCAATCCAGCAGATAACGCTGCACCAGTTGTTGCTTGTCCGTTAGATATTACAGAATCGTTTGATGCGAGTTGCTCGTTTACACTTACAGATTACACTTCATTTGCCAGTGTTTCTGATAACTGTAGCACAGCTCCGTTCACGGTTACCCAACTACCAGCTTCAGGTACTGCGATTTCTGGAACTACAACCATTACTTTAAGTGTAACCGATGCTGCTGGAAATACTGGCGACTGTACGTTTGATGTATTGCCTGACGATAACGTAGACCCTACGATTTCTTGTCCTACAGACCAAACGGTAAGCACTAATGCCAATTGTCAATTTGCATTGGCCGATTATACAGGGTTTGCTACCGTTTTGGACAATTGCGATTTAAGTCCAATAGTATCTCAGAGCCCAGCTATTTCTAGTGTTCATTCCATTGTAACACTGGTAACACTTACTGCTACAGACGCATCTGGAAATACGGCATCATGTAGTTTTAATGTGATTCCGGAAGATGATGTAGACCCAACGGTTGTATGTCCTTTAAATCAGAACGTAAACTTTACGTCTAATTGCGAATTCACTCTGCCAGATTACACTGGCTTAGCAACAGGAGATGATAATTGCGATAACACGCCATTCATTACCCAGAGCCCAGGAATCGGCAATCTTGTTTCGGGAACAACTACCGTTACAATCTCTATTGTTGATGATGCAGGAAACTCAGGAAGTTGCACGTTCCAAGTAATTCCTACAGATAGTAACAACCCAACGGTTACGTGTCCTTCTAGTGTAACAGAAGCACTTTCTGCCGCATGCGATTTTTCTCTTGGTGATTACACATCCTTAGTATCATCAACAGATAATTGCGATACCGATGTGGCTATTTCTCAGAGCCCTGCGGCCGGAAATACAGTGTCGTCTACTACCACTATTACAATTACGGGAACAGATGATGCTGGCAACACAGCTACTTGCGCATTTAATGTGATTTTGGAAGACCAAACTGCACCAGTTGTTACTTGTCCTGCTGATCAGACCGTGAGTTTTGGAAACGGATGTCAGTTTACAATGACAGATTACACCAGTTCTGGCAGTACTGCCGATAACTGTGATCCAAACCCAACTGTAACACAACTTCCGTTGGCAGGTTCATCTATTGGAGGTGCCACCATTGTAACTCTATCTGCAACGGATGCCAGCGGAAATGTTGGTACGTGTACGTTCAACGTAATTCCTGCGGATAATGTACCGCCAATCATATTTGGATGTCCTATCGATATCACTGTAAACAACGATGCGGGTAGCTGCGATGCGGTAGTGAATTACGCGTCAATTACCGCAACAGATAACTGCGATGGATTGATTATTCCAACACTCACTTCTGGTCAGGCAAGCGGAACAATTTTCCCTCTTGGAACAACCACGGTAATTTACACGGCAACAGATGGAAACCTGAATTCAAGCTCTTGTGAGTTTGACGTGACGGTTCTAGATGCTGAAGATCCAGTTATCATTTGTCCGACAAACAGCAGCACTTTTGTGGATGGAAATACCTGTGCTGCGGTTGTGACGTATTCGTTACCAACGGTTACAGATAACTGCACTTCAGGTATAATTCCAACGCTTAGTTCGGGATTGGCCTCCGGAGCATCGTTCCCTGTTGGAACATCTACGGTTACCTATTTGTCTGACGATGGCAATGGAAACACTTCAACATGCTCTTTCGAGGTGGAGGTGCTTGATAATGTTGCTCCTGTAATTACTTGCCCAGCAAATATTACTACTGATTCTGATGTGAATTCTTGTAATGCGTTTGTAAACTACGCACTCCCAACGGTTACAGATAACTGTGCAACAGGAATAGTACCTACACTTACTGCGGGTCAAACATCTGGTTCTAACTTCCCGAACGGAACAACAACCATTTCCTATACCGCTAATGATGGCAACGGAAATTCTGCTTCCTGTTCATTTACAATCACGGTTGAAGACAATGAGCCACCACTTATTTTGGCTTGTCCGTTAGATATTACTACAAACGTGCAACCAAACACTTGTGGTGCAGCGGTTAGCTATCAAGCAGTAATTGCTACAGATAACTGTGCTGGAACAATAATTCCAACACTAACATCAGGTTTAACGAGCGGTTCGACATTCCCTCTTGGACTAACGACCGTTACATATGAAGCGAATGACGGAAGCGGTAACATCAGCACTTGTTCATTCAGCGTTACTGTTATCGACAACCAAGACCCAGTCATTACTTGCCCTGCAGATATTGTGCTTCCAGCGGCTATAGGAACCTGTGGTGCGGATGTTACTTACACGCTTCCAACGGTTACAGATAACTGTACAGCAGGTATCGTTCCAACGCTTGAAGCTGGTTTGTCAAGCGGTTCAAATTTCCCGGTAGGAACAACTGTAGTTACCTACCAAGGAGATGACGGAAATGGGAACACAGCTCAGTGCTCATTTAACGTTACAATTGAGGATGATGAAGACCCTGTAATTACGTGTCCAGCAGCAATATCGGTTTCTAATGATCCAGGAAACTGTGCTGCAATTGTTACTTACACGTTGCCATCAGTAACCGATAATTGTACTGTTGGTATCGTTCCAACTTTAGTTGACGGCTTGGCCTCAGGAAGTTCGTTTACGGTAGGAACCGTCAATGTGATATACCAAGCGGTTGACGCTAGCGGAAATACAGTAACATGTTTATTCGCAGTTACGGTGAATGACACTGAAGATCCAGTTCTAACCTGTCCAGCAGACATTGCAGTAGGTACAGATCCATCTGTTTGTCAGGCGGTTGTTACTTATGCCGCAGTCACTGTTTCGGATAACTGTACTAATGGAATTGTACCTGTGTTGCAGGCTGGTTTAGGTAGTGGAGATCCATTCTTAGAAGGAACTACGGTTGTTACCTACGGGGCAACAGATGCAGCGGGCAATTCAAGCTCTTGCAGTTTCAACGTAGTTGTAGATGATACAGAAGATCCAACAGTAAGTTGTCCAGCAGATTTGACTGAGACGTTCAACGCAAGTTGTATGCTCACTATGCCAGATTACACTTCACTTGCTAGCACACAAGACAATTGCGATGGAGCACCTGCTATAAGTCAATCGCCTGCTGTCGGTACGGTTGTTACAGGAACAACTACCGTGTCGCTTATTTCTACCGACTTCACAGGAAATAGTAGTTCTTGTACGTTTGTTATTACAGACAACACACCACCAACGGTAGTTTGCCCAAATACGCAGCAAGTTGGTTTCAATATAAACTGCGCGTTTGTACTGACTGATTTCACACCAGATGCAAATGCTGCTGATAATTGTGGAGGTACAAGCCTAACGCAGGACCCTGCAATTGGTACTGTAATCTTTAACCAAACAACGGTTACCATCAATGTTGAAGATGATTTTGGAAATGCTGCAAGTTGTGATTTCGAAGTAATTCCTTCTGATAATATTCCACCAAGTATCACTTGCGTTGGAAGTCAGTCTGTGTTCTTCGATACTGGTTGTCAGTTTACGCTGCCAGATTACACAACGCAGGCAAGCGCGTTGGATAATTGCGATACGGACCCTGAAATTACTCAGGTACCTTCCGCGTCATCAGTTATTACAGGAATTACCTCGGTAACACTTACTGCTACTGATGATGACGGAAACGCTGTTGCTTGCTCATTTAATGTAACACCTACGGATAACCAATCACCTTCAATCCTTTGTCCATCAGACCAAGCGGTGAGTTTAGATGTCAATTGTGAGTTCGTTCTCCTCGATTATTCTTCTCAAGCCAATGCTGGAGATAACTGTACATCGGTAGTAGGTATTTCACAAGATCCAGCTATTGGTTCTGCTATTACCGCGAATACGGTTGTGACATTGACTGCTACGGATGACGCAGGAAATACCAACGATTGTGTGTTCCTAGTTTCTCCTTCTGATAATACTGACCCAGTGGTCACCTGTCCAGGAGATATTGATGTTAGCCTAAACGCAAACTGCGAGTACAACGTTTCTGATTACAGCACGCTACTTACGATTACAGATAATTGCTCGTCAACGTTTATTTACACCCAAACGCCATCAACAGGAACGCCAATCTCTGCAGCTACCACGGTAAGCATTACCGCGATGGATGCAAATGGTAATTCTGCTTCTTGTACGTTTAGTATTACGCCATCAGATTTGACAGCACCAGAAATTGAGTGTCCAGACAATTTAATTGTAGCATTAGACGTGAACTGCGAGTTTGGGTTAGACGATTATACAGCGTCAGCCATAACTTCGGATAATTGCGCAACCAGCGTCACCGTGCAGCAAAGCCCTGTTTCTGGTACGTTCATCACTACAAGTACAGTGGTTACCTTGATTGCTGATGACGGAAATGGAAATAGCGCTGATTGTACGTTTGAAATAACACCTCTAGATAGCGAGGCTCCAACCATTATTTGTCCCGTAGACCAGGATGTGTCTTTCAATGCAAACTGTGAGTTTGAATTACCTGATTACACTACGCTAGCAACGGTAGATGATAACTGCTCTAGTGTAATTGACATTGTTCAGGCATTTCCTAGTTCAACTGGTGGAGGTCAGGGTGGATGGCCAGGGTCTATCATTACTCAAACTGAAACGCTGGTACTTACAGCTGCAGACGAAAGCGGAAACTCTATTACATGTGAGTTTGACGTAATTCCTACGGATAATACAGCCCCTGTTGTAGTGTGCCCTGGAGATCAAGCTGGATCATTTAATGCTAACTGTGAGTTTGAACTTATCGACTATGGTAGTTTGGTCAACGCAACAGATAACTGTGGATTACTATCAGTAACGCAAGATCAGGCTGCTGGTACCATTATTACTGGTGCCACTGAAGTAACATTTACAGCTGAGGATAACAATGGAAATACAAGTAGTTGTAGCTTCTTCGTTAATCCTGCGGATGGCGTTGTTCCAGAGATATCTTGTCCAGCAAACCAATCTGTAGATGTAGATGCAAACTGCCAGTTTGCGGTACCTGATTATTCATCTCAGGCTGTAGTAACCGATAATTGTGGTACAAATATTACGGTATCTCAATTCCCTCCAGTGGCAACCGTGGTATTGGGAAATACGGTAGTTACGTTAACTGCTGATGATGGAAACGGAAATACGGCCAATTGTTCTTTTGCAATTACACCAGAAGACAACACCGATCCTGAAATATTGGTTTGTGCTCCAGATCAAGAAGTGATACTCAATGCTAATTGTGTAAGCACAGTCCCAGATTTCAGACAGCTTATTTCTGCTTCTGATAACTGCGATATTGATCTTCAGGTTAGCCAGGTTCCAGGTCAAGGAACTTCATTGCTCGGCACTGGCACTCAAGTGGTAACCATCACCGTACAGGACGATAATGGAAACACATCTACTTGTGAATTTGACCTAACCAGTATTGATGATACAGATCCACTATTAGAATGTCCTGCAGATCAGGTTCTAGTTCTAAGCGCCAATTGTGAGTTTGAGGTTCCAGATTACACAAACTTGGCTATAGCATCTGATGCGTGTGCTGGTGTTACTTTAACGCAATCTCCACCTTCAGGTTCAATAATTACGGCACAATTAAATGCTACAATTATTGCGGAAGATGACCATGGTAATACCGCAACCTGCACATTCTTTGTAACGCCAGAAGAAATGGTTGTAAGCACGGTTAGTAGCCCAGTTTCTTGCCAAGGCGGAACAGATGGTTCGGCAATGGTTACTGTAATCGGTGGAAACGCCCCTTACTCGGAAGATTGGGGAGGATTTAACCCAGGATCACTTGCTTGGGGCACTTACTCTGTAACTGTGAGCGATGTAAACGGTTGTTCAGCTACAGACATCGTGGTAATTGAAGATGGCGACCTATTCGAACTGGAAGTAAATCCTTCTGGATTAGTGGAGGTTTGCGAAGGGGAGTCGGTTCTGCTTGATGCGGGTGCTGGTTACGCAGTTTACACTTGGAGTACAGGTGCTTCTGTTCAATCCATCACAGTGTCACAGGAGGCAACATATTGGGTGCATGTCACCAATACAGTGGGATGTCAGAGTAACACAGACACCATTACGCTACAGTTCTTGAATCCAGCTCAGCCTAGTATTATTGAAGAGACAAATGGAATCATAGCTTGTTCAAACGACTCTGCGGTTTCATACCAATGGTCGCTTAATGGTGTAAACATTGCAGGTGCTACGGATTTTAATTACTGTCCGATAGAAAGTGGAAACTACCAGGTGGAAATTATTGATGCCTTTGGTTGTGTAGTTGAGAGTTACATCTTGGAATACACGTTCGACACAAACTCGCCTTGTGCAACTGGAATTCATGAATACGATTTGAGTTTCGATGTGTATCCAAATCCATCTACGGGCTCATTCACAATAGATTATGCACTTACATCGCAGCGTAAACTAGAAATAGCGGTGTTTGATATGGTCGGAAAGCGCGTTACTAATGATATCATCCTCAATGGCACCGCAGGAAGACAGACGCTTGACCTATCTTCTGAAGCTGAAGGTGTTTATTCTCTTCGTATAATTCTAGATGAGAATAAAATGTACCAAGAGCGCTTAATTATAGTTAAGTAAGCGCAATCAATCTTTAAAAAGCCCCGTTCATAATTTATGGACGGGGCTTCTTTTTTTATGACCAAGGCATTCTATTTTAGTTCAAAATATTTTTGATGAGAATCTACTTTTTAATCGTGTTTTGTTGTGCTTCGCTTTTCGGTTCAGCACAATCGAATCCAGAAATACATTGCAAACACTTTTTTATGGGGTATCCGGCAGGAACTCCTGCTAGTAACGACCTCATAATCAGAGACATTTATGCGTTGAGCAACAACGATAAAACCAAATTTGCCGATTGGGTTGCCTACAAACTCACCATGCACGAAGTAGAAGGCGAGTTAGAAGTTGAAAGAAAATGGGAGTCGGACCCATGGTTGGCAGAAGACGAAACACTTGAACCAAACCCATCTTCAAAAGACGATTACAAGGGAGCTAATTCTGCCATTTCTGTAGATAGAGGGCATCAAGCGCCACTAGCTTCTTTTAAAGGGTCTCGTTTTGCCTCACAGTCTAACATGCTTAGCAACATAACTCCGCAGAAAAAGGACATGAACCAGGGCCCGTGGAAAAACCTAGAGGAAGCTGTCAGAGATCTTGTGAGAACAGGAAAAACAGTTTACGTAATGACCGGACCGTTGTATACTAAACCAATGCCATCATTACCAAATGCAGATGAGCCACACCAAGTACCAAGTGGTTATTGGAAAGTAGTAATCTGCATAACAGGAACGAATGAGTTTGAGCATGCAGCGTTTATTGTGGATCAAGAAAGTGGAAGAACGGATACGGTGCTAGAGAAGGTGGTAACCATAGATGAAGTAGAGAAGCAAAGCGGGTTAGACTTACTTTGGGAACTGGCTGATACTGAGGAAAAGAAAGTGGAAGCAGCCAAAAACACTAGTTGGATATCTACTTGGGTGAAATAATGAAAGTAACCGTAACGCATAACGAGAAGCAATACAGCACCGACCTAACCAAAGGCGCTGATATTTCTATTGCCATAACTACCAATGAGCCAACCGTAAATGCGTATTACGCACATCCAGTTTCTATGGAGCCTTATACACAAGGTGATTGGATTGGAGAGGTTTCAAAAGGTGGCAGCGTTAATTATCGAAACATATCTTTCAATCCGCACGGCAATGGCACGCATACAGAATGTGTTGGCCATATAGACGAAACAATTCACAGCGTAAATCAACATTTTAAGCAATTTCATATGGTAGCGCAGCTTGTTTCGGTCAGCCCAAATAAGCTGGACAATGGCGATTATGTGATTGAAAAACAGCAGTTAGAATCACTTATGAAAGGTGAAACTGAAGGAGTGATAATTCGAACACTTCCGAATGGAATTGACAAAAAAGCTCGCAATTACTCTGGTCAAAATCCAGCTTATTTAGATTCTGGAGCAGTTCAGTTTTTGGTAGAAAATGGCTGCAAACATTTGGTTTTGGATTTGCCGAGTGTCGATAGAGAGTCGGACGAGGGAAGATTGCTGGGACATAAAGCCTTTTGGACCTTTCCAGAAAACCCACGAATGGAATGTACCATTACAGAACTAGCGTACATCCCAACGGACGTAAAAGACGGATTGTTTCTACTCAATTTGCAAGTAGCACCTTTTGAAAACGATGCTGCGCCCAGTCGGCCTGTTCTGTACCCGCTTTCAGAAGAATGAAAAACCTCATCTTTGATTTATGAATGTTGAAGACCTCCGTAATTATTGTCTCTCTTTAAAGGGCGTGGAGGAGTGTTTTCCGTTCGATGAGCAGACTCTGGTGTTTAAGGTTATGGGAAAAATGTTTTGTCTTTCGGGCTTAGAACATCATCCGTTTCAATTCAACGTAAAGTGCCACCCAGAATTGGCAATTGAATTACGCGAAGAATATCCTGGCGTAAGGCCAGGTTTTCACATGAGTAAAACGCATTGGAACACGGTTGAATTTGATGGATCTTTCGACCAGGCGAAGGCAGAGGAGTGGATACTACTTTCATACAATTTGGTAATTACTGGGCTGACCAAAAAACTTAAGCAAGATCTAAGCGCATTATCATGAGTAAATTCTTTAGAAAAGCAGCGGGTTATTTCTTGCAAGGATTATTATTTCTTAGTCCAATAGGAATCACTGTTTTTGTGGTTGTGTGGGTTGTGAATTGGGTAGATGATTTATTTCTGCCAATTCTGGAAACTATTTTGCCGTTTCAGGTTCCTGGGTTAGGCTTGCTAATCGCTTTCTCTTTGTTCGCGGTTCTCGGTTATTTGATCTCAAATCTAATCTCACGTTCCGCAATTACTTGGTTTGACGGAATTATGAAACGTGCTCCGTTGGTAAAGGTAATTTACTTCGCAGTGAAGGATTTGATTACCGTTTTCTTCGGTAAGGAAGATAAGATGGGGAAACCCGTTAAAGTGTTGGTTCAGCGTGACCCGGTTCAATACCGGTTCGGCTTTCAAACTCGTGAAAACCTTTCTGAATTTGGAGTAGGAGAGGAGTTCGTTTCGGTTTATTTACCATTCTCTTATGGCGTAATGGGAAACCAGTTTGTTGTGAAAAGAGAAGATGTTGAATTTGTAGATTCTACAGCTTCCAATATGATGAAATTTATTGTTTCTGGTGGAGTGGTTCAGAAGGTAGAGAGTAAAAAGCAATCAAAGATTTCGAAGTAAATCAATCACATCTTCGTCCTTTGGCGATTGTGGAATAAGCACATTTTCAACGTCATTTTCTGCCAGATATTCGGCTGTTGTATTGCCAATGGCCACTACTGTTTTATTTTTTAATGAAGCGTTTTTGAGAAACGATTTGCAATTAGAAGGGCTAGTTAAAAAGACGATGTCAGTTTTCGGAATATCCACATAACCTTTTAGTTCGGTACGGTAGGTAGCTACAAATTTAACTTGGCTTGGAGGGAAGCAATCTTGAATTTTTTTTGACCCTCCTTCTGCACCAGCAAACAGTACTTTTTCAAAACCAACTAATTGTTTGAATTGATTTCCAACCTTAATCATGTCTCCGCCTTCTCCTACAAAGGATGAATTAATACCAAATGTTTGTAGTGCTTTACTTGTTGCTTGGCCAACCACGCCAAACTTTGTGGTAGTAGAGGGCTTATAAGCTTCTAAAAGAAAGCGAACTCCGTTAGAACTTGATAGAAAAACCCAGTCAAAACCAGCTACAATTCTAAATGGTATAGGTTCTACTTGAATGAGAGAAGAAGCATGAATTTCGTAGCATTCGATAGTTAAAAAAGCTAATAATTTACTGTCTTCAGAAAGGTTCCTCGATATGAAGATGGAGTGGCTCACACTCTTAAGGAAGCAACGGTTTCCTGCGCTAGTGTTTCCACATCCGTGCCCGATTTAACAACCATTCTTATTGGAGAATCCCATTCATCCGCAACGCAAGCGCTAACGGTCAAATCGTCTCCATTTTGTTCGCAATACGCGCCAAGTGGCATTTGACATCCTCCTTCAAATAGATTCAAAATCCGTCTTTCAACACTTATTCTTCTTGCCGCTTCAGGACTATTTAAATTCTTAAGAATATCGATTAAATCTTTGTCAACGGCTCTAATTTGCAAGCCTAATACGCCTTGTGCAGGTGCAGGAATAAATACTTTTGGATCTAGGCGAAACACGTGCAAATCGCTCAAATCAAGCTTCAAGCGTTCAACACCCGCTGCTGCCAACATAATGGCATCATAACCACCTTCTCGCAGTTTATTAATCCGGGTAGGAACATTCCCTCTTAGGTCCTTCAATTCTACATCAGGCCGATGATGTTTTAGTTGAGACTTACGTCTTGCTGAGGAGGTTCCTACAACAGGATTTAGCATAAGGTGGAATGCCCTTTCTTCATCCACTTTGTCTTTTCTGATTAACAAAATATCAGCAGGATCCTCTCTGTCAGACACTGCGGCTATAATTAAACCAGCAGGATGCTCGGTAGGTAAATCTTTGTGCGAATGAACGGCAAGATCGATAGAGCCATCGAGCAAACTTTCTTCCAATTCTTTAGTGAAAAAGCCTTTTCCTTCTAGTTTGTCGAAACTCAAATGTTGAATTCTATCGCCCTGTGTTTTAATAATGTTGATTTCAACTTCATGGCCTAAAGACTGAAGTTGAGCTTCTACATGATGCGCTTGCCACAATGCAAGATCACTCCCTCTCGAACCAATAATTATTTTCCTACTCATCCTTTCAGCATAATTTCCTTAGCCATTTTCATGGGTACACTTATGTACTTTTTCTCCATGTATTCCATCATTTTTTCCAGCACTTCACGCGATTTTGGGTCGAGTTCATCAAGTTCCTTCTGAAAAACTTGGGTTACCGCTCGCGCTCTAATTTCTTTCACTATCTGTGGAATCTTCTTCATGGAAATTTCCACTTTCCGTTCTCTAAGAACATGTTCAAACTCATTCATTTTGTCTTGAATGAGTCTTTTGCACACCTCTAATTCATTTTGTCTTTGCTCAAGGTTTTTTCTTGCCTCGTCCTTCAGATTTTCAATTCCTATATAGTTGATGTTGTTTTTACGCAACACCTCCTGTTCAATGTCTGATGGGACTGCCAGGTCAACCACAACTTTCTGAGATAAGTCATCACCAATAAATTGTCTGTACAGACGATTATTAATAATTGGTTGAGACGCTCCTGTGCAAGTAATCAGAATGTCAAATGGTTCTCGAAATTCGCTAAGAGCGTCAAAGGGTCGTGCTTCTCCTTGTAGCAACTCTGCAAGTTCTTGCGCTTTTGCGAGAGTTCTGTTGAACACCGTGACTTTTGCGAAAGGTGCTTTTTTCAAGTAAAGCGCCATGGTTTGGTTGGTCTGGCCAGCACCTATTATTAAAATGTGTGGAGGGTGATCAATTTCCTGCTGTCTCAATTTTCTGTAGGCTAATGAAACTACAGAAACTGGATTTTGGGCTATTTGAGTTTGGGTGTAAACCAATTTGGCGGTTTCAATTGCTGAACGGACCAGAAGTCTCATTCTATCGCCAACCAGATTCAGTTCGTTACATTTTTCGTAAGCTTCTCTTACCTGTGTAATTATTTCACGTTCGCCAACAACTAAAGAGTCGATTGAACTTGACACGTAAAATAAATGCCTTAGCGATTTTTCGCCTTCAAATGTACGGCTGTGATTAACTGCCCAATCAATTTCCTCGGAGCTCCATTTTGTGTTGAAAGCGGAAAAGAATTTTCTACGAAAAGCTTCGTCAAGTTCTTGGTTTGAAACCATCATGAATTCAACCCTATTACAGGTCGAAACATACAGCAACTCATCCAATTTTAAACTCGTTTTTAAATGCGAAAGTCTCTCATTCAACTCATCATCTTGAATGTGAAGCCGACCAATGTCTTTCAACTCGGTTGTCTTGTGTGTAAAAGCAATGGTTTTAAATAGTTCCATGAAGCGCTTTACTTCGCTCCGCGAAGATCGCTCAGCGTACTGTTTGGTTTGTCACGGAAATGTCAGGTAATAAAAAAGCCGCCCCAATTTGGAGCGGCTTTTATTTGAATCACTTTTGATATTACTTTTTCAAAAGATCACGGATTTCTCCAAGTAGCACTTCTTCCTTTGAAGGTGCAGGCGGAGCTGCCGGTGCGGCTTCTTCTTTCTTCTTAGCGGAGTTCATGGCTTTTACCACCATGAAGATTGCAAAGGCAATAATCAAAAAGTCGATTGTAACTTGAATAAAGTTACCGTAGTTGATAGACACCGCTTCCGTGGCAATAGCGCCATCAGCAGCTAAAACTGCTTCAGATAAAACTAATTTTAAGTCGGTGAAGTTTACTCCTCCTATTAATAGTCCGATAGGCGGCATTAGCACATCGGATACGAATGAAGCAATTATTTTTCCGAACGCGCCACCGATAATGATACCGATAGCCATGTCCATAACATTGCCTTTCATGGCAAAAGCTTTAAATTCTTT
>CALCGD010000291.1 GCA_937900875.1 uncultured Flavobacteriales bacterium | reverse complement strand
CGGAGTGTTCTTCCCGATGCACTTTATTGGTTTGGCAGGTGTACCGCGTAGATATTATACCAATGAGGCGTTCCCATTGTTTGATGCGCTTCAGGACATTAACGTAAGTATCAGCATGTTTGCATTCCTAGGTGGAATTGCCCAATTAATCTTCTTCTTCAATTTCTTCCATAGTATTTTTAGAGGAAGAATAGCAAGTTTGAACCCTTGGAGGTCGAACGCATTGGAATGGACAACGCCTTTAAATCCTGGACATGGAAACTGGCCAGGAGCAATTCCTACCGTTTATCGTTGGGCGTATGATTATAGCAAGCCGGGAGCGGATGACGATTTCATTCCCCAGAACGTTCCTTTGAAAGAAGGGGAAGAAGAACTTGGTTAGAATTACAATATTTGAGTATAAAATGTCCTTAAGTAATTAGGGACATTTTTTTTGCCATGAAGTTTCGACTCAACATAGATAAGGGCTCACACGTAATTGCTAGGAATTCGTTTCGGCATTCTGTGGCAATCTCTCTGCGCTACCTAATCCTTTTTTCTTTTTTCCTTTTCTCTTCTTTTTTCACTTCTGCCCAGCAGGCCGAGAACGAGAAGATTAAGTTTCTAGCAAAGATTGAAACCCGAAACACTTTCTTTCAAACCCATCATGTAACCATGCTTGGGGTTAGAGCTGGTTTTGAGTTTAAATTCCCTGTAAGGTGTGGTATCGGATATTACTGGACCCTTACCAACATTGATTCTAAGTTGTATAAACCGTCAGATTACGGCCTAACTGACCCAACGGCACAGCCACGCATGCATTATGCCTTTGGCTATGTTGACTATAGTTTTTATCAGGAAGATGATTGGACGCTTTCTGTTCCTATTCAAATCGGTTTTGGAGAAACGTATTATAAAAGCAGTGAGTCGAACCGTTTTGCAAATGGCCTAGTAGTGCCTATGGAGGCCGGTGTGGCCGTAGATTATCTTTTTACAGAGTGGGTTGGCTTTGGCGTAGGACTTGGCTACAGGGTCTTGTTAAAGGGCAACAAACAGGTGAAGGAGAATTTCAATTCACCCTATTACCAGATTCGGTTGAACATTCTGTTTACCGAAATAGTCCGAGGAATTAAAGCAAGAAAGAAGAAGTAGCTCTGTTTTAGATGCTCCGTGCTGCGTGACCTGTCTCCAGCAGGTTGGTGTCGTTTACCAATGCTGTGTATGAGCTTGCCATTTTATGGATACTCCTTGCCACTTACTTGGGGCATTTTGGCGATCGATCGGGACTCTTTGACAAGTGATTGGGAGTCTTTGGCGATCAATTGGGAGAAGCTCCTTGAGAATGTTTGGTCAGGGTTGCACGCAGAGACGCAAAGGTTCGATGCACTCACGGAAAAAAAGAGGACGCAGATTGGACTGATGAAGACTGATATTCGCTACGCTCACGAATAGAACGCAGCTGACCTGGAGAAAGAGAAAAATGGAATACTCGCCTAAGAAGGAGTGCCAAGCTCATCGCCCATGAGAACTAGCCTTAGCTGAAGGTACATCTCCTCCACAGCCTTGTGGTCAGTTGGGTCTATGTGCAAAGTCATCGTCCATTCTTCTGTGGTGGTATTGAGATAGATGGTCTTGGTGTAACGATGAATCCAGTATTCGATGTAGTTCATACAACTTACAAGCATGTCTTCAATTGCATCAG
>CALCGD010000290.1 GCA_937900875.1 uncultured Flavobacteriales bacterium | reverse complement strand
CGAGGTGAAACGATTCCTGTATAATTCTATTTCCTTTTCTAAAAATGCCTTGGTGTCTGGATGCAGCGGGTAGCCTTCCTGTTCTTTCTTGCTCATTGGTTTTACTGTTGGTTAAAGAAGTAGTTTACAAACTCGGTAAAGGTGTTGGTGTCTATCTGGTGCGCCAAGTTGTTGCACCAAACTACGCGCTGGTGCGTGGCTGTTGTATCCAGGTCAGTTAAAAACTCAGTAGTTTGCTGTGGGTTTACCACATCATCTTTTGCGCCAAGTACCACAAGTCTGCGTGGGCAGCCATTCAACTGTTGTTGGTACTCCATACTTACAGAGCGCTCTGCCAGTGCAGGGTTGAACAGTAAACAGGGTAACTGGTGCTTCTCTGCCAGCCAAAAACCCAAAAAGCCACCCATGCTACTGCCCACTATGTGGGTAATGCAGTGCGTGTTTATGTATTCATCTAACCTGTAAAATGCGGTGTTGTCTGCTCGGTAATCAAGGTGCAACCCTTCTGCGGGGCCGTGTTTTCTTATTACGGCCATCTTGTCTGGCTTAGGTGAGCTATCTAATCCGTGTATGTAAAGGGTTTTCATCTATGCTATTAAGGCTTTCAATATTGGGTTTTCCATCGGTATTCCAAAGATGTAAAACCTATTTTTAACACATGAGGAAAGATATTGTGGTTTATGTGGATATGGACAATGTGCTGGTGGATTTCCGGTCGGGGCTTGATGCAACAGATGCAAAAACTCTGAAAGCGTTTGAGGGGAATGAGGATGAGATACCTGGTGTGTTCGGTAAAATGAAACCCCTGCCACACGCTGTAGAATCATTTAAATGGCTCGCTGCCAATTTCGATACGTACATATTATCTACCGCACCTTGGGACAACAACTCGGCTTGGAACGATAAGCATACTTGGGTAAAGCAATATTTGGGAGATGCCGCGCACAAGAGGCTTATTCTATCGCACCACAAAAACCTGCTTGCGGGCGATTACATCATTGATGACCGAGACGCGCGCGGTGTAGACCGTTTTGTAGGAAAGCATCTGTTCTTTGGCCCGGGCAAAGCTTACCCTACTTGGGCTAGCGTAATAGACTATTTCAAGGAAAGTTATTTTTGAACAGCAATACTCTTAGCTAAAACACTTGTGATGATTTGGAATAAATTGAGAAACAAGAGCCTTTTGATGGCGGGCTCCATCTTTCTTACAGTAGCAGCGCTTGTGGTAATTGTGGTCTTTACCTTTAACGATAGTTTTGGTCTGCTGGACTGGCCAATAGACCCCTCAAAGGCCGATGCCTATGGGTCGTTTATAGGTGGGCTTGGTGGTTCGCTGTTCTCGTTGGTAGGAATATTCCTGATTTATGAGGCCCTCATGAAACAACAGGAACTTGACGAAACACAGCGTATTGAGAATCAGATATTCGAACTAACTTCTAGACTTAGGGATAACGTCAGTGCCATGAGCTATCATTCGTCCATAATTGATATGGGAACGGTAGAGGGTGAAAAGTGCTTCATTGTGTTTGACAAGGAATACCAATATATACGTGATACAATAACGGAACTGGCAAGTGCTCATAATATCGATATCGACATCAAGCATATCTCATGCTTCATTCATATTTATGGCTCTGGTAACGAAATAGGAGACCGATTGCAGGAGGTCATCAAGAGTTCTTCTTCCAATATCGACAACCTCGATTTCAATTCATTTTTTGATTCGCTTCGCGAGAAAATAGCCAGTGTAGATGATGGCTTCTTCTCATGCCATGATAAACGTTTGAATCAATACATCCGTCATCTGGGCGCTATCATAAAGCTGGCAAAGCATAAAAGCATTAAGTCGCCTGCAGACACCAAACGCTTTATCAATATGGTAAGGTCTCAGTTAACGCTTGGCGAACTGAGTTATCTGCAAAAGATGATCGAAGTGCTACCAGACGAACTCGAGCATGGCGAGGGTAGCCTAAAGCAACGTTGGCAAAGAGCTATGGATGAGTATAAATTCTTAAGACCATTGGAAGAAGCAATCAATGTGAATTGAGCCAATTTCCCGCCCAATGAAGCTCATCGACATCCGGAGGTAAAACTCAGGGGTCTTATTGGTAATGGGCTATCGAGGAGATGCTGACCATATCCTCAGAAGATAACTTTCTGCGGGTCTACCGTTCGATGTCTTTGGTAACGGCTTCCTTACCTTTTCTGGGGGTTCCCCTTGTCTAGTCACTAAAGGTTTGAAAAAATCTGAATCTAACGCTATTCGGATATCATTCAGCATTGTCTTTTGACCATAATACTTTTGGTTGACGATATGCAACATCTTCAGTCTTATTGATGGTAGCCCAGCCCTTTATCATACTCACTCATGGTTAAATCATCGTCAATCGGATTTGGATGAACTGGGACCCTTTTACTGTAAGAAAGTGGTTGGCCCAGGATTATGGTTGGTTATTTTCTTGGCGCTTTGCGTCATTTGATAATCAGAACGCGCCAGAGCAGCGCATGTTAAGTGAGCGATTCACTGTTCGAGATTCAACAATCAAAATGGAATTGAATTCTTATTCCTGTCTGTCTTAATAAAGGTGCATTTAAAACATTTTATTGGGCTCGTGAGGAATCCTATATTGCGTGAATGAAGTGTATACTGATTATTGCA
>CALCGD010000289.1 GCA_937900875.1 uncultured Flavobacteriales bacterium | reverse complement strand
AAAAGGTTTGGCTTCGCAAGCGTAAGCGAAACGAATATTAAACGCCAGTGTAATTGAATGGCGTAATTACTCGCATTTCCTCCTTAAGCTCTTCAGAAACATTCAGACTATTAATAAACTGAAGCATAGCTGTTTCGTCCAATTTTGCATTTGTTCGACTGAAGGCTTTAAGCGCTTCGTACGGTTTCGGATACCCTTCTCTACGAAGAATAGTCTGAATAGCTTCTGCTACCACCACCCAATTGTTTTCTAGCTCCCTGCGAATATTCTCTTCGTTTATAAGCAACTTTTCTAGCCCTCGAAGTGAAGATCTGAATGCGATAAGAGTATAACTCATAGGAACTCCAATGTTTCGCAAAACAGTGCTATCGGTAAGGTCACGCTGCAATCTTGATACAGGGAGTTTTTCGGCTAAATGCCCAAACAATGCGTTGGCAAGACCAATATTCCCCTCGGAGTTTTCAAAATCTATTGGGTTTACCTTATGTGGCATTGCCGAAGACCCAACTTCACCCTCCTTTATTCTTTGCTTAAATAGGTCGTTAGATATGTAAGTCCACATATCTCGGTCTAAATCAAGAACGATTGTATTAATTCGTCTCAATGCATCGCACCAAGCAGCTATGTTATCGTAGTGCTCAATTTGAGTAGTTGTTTGCGACCGACTTAAACCCAATGTATTATTCGCAAAATCGTTTCCAAAATCAACCCAGTTAATACTTGGGTAAGCTACCAAGTGCGCATTGAAATTGCCAGTTGCTCCGCCAAACTTGGCAGAAAAAGGTACAGCCATTAGCTGCTTTTTCTGAGCCTCTAAACGTTCTACAAATACCATTATTTCCTTCCCCATTCTTGTTGGCGAGGCAGGTTGGCCATGTGTACGGGCTAATAGAGAAATATCTTTCCAGTCGTTGGCTAAAGATGCAAGCTTGCCAATAAGTTCATCAAGTAATGGCAAATACACGTTTACCGTGGCTTCCTTCATCATCAAAGGCGTAGCCGTATTGTTAATGTCCTGGCTGGTAAGACCGAAATGCACAAACTCCATTTGTCCGCCAATTCCAAGTGCGTCCATTTTCTCTTTAATGAGATACTCAACCGCCTTCACATCATGATTTGTAGTCTTCTCAATTTCTTTCACACGTTGGGTATCCGACTCGCTCATGTTGAGATAAATATCTCTAAGGGTGCTGTAAAGCGATTTGTCGAATCCTTCTAATTGCGGTAACGGCAACTCACAGAGCTGAATAAAATATTCAATTTCAACCCTCACTCGGTAACGAATAAGCGCTGCTTCTGAGAAATAATCGGAGAGTACCTTTGTGTGCCTGTTGTAGCGTCCGTCTATTGGAGTTACGGCCGTAAGAACATTGAGTTCCATGTATTGTTGGTTAAGGCGCGAAATTAGCGATTTTTGAGGCGCAATTATGGAGCTTGTGACAGAGAGAATAAAGGTATCAGTAGTGTCCTACGTTAATTCGTACCCATTTATTTATGGGTTGCAAAATCACTCAGTTAGTGAGCGCATCGACTTAACGCTTGACAACCCTGCAGATTGCGCCAAAAAGTTGATATCAGGCGAAGTTGACTTAGGCCTGGTTCCCGTGGCAATCATTCCGTTATTGAATCAGGCAAATGTGGTTACTAAACTCTGTATTGGAGCAGATGGCCCAGTGGAAACCGTCTCACTTTTTAGCGATGTTCCATTAATTGAAATTGAGGAAGTTTTACTTGATTATCAATCTAGAACATCGGTAAAATTGGTGCAAATGCTTGCCGATAAGTACTGGAAAATTTCACCTAAATGGGTTAAAGCTTCCGATAAATTTTTGAGTAAGATTGGTGGAAAAACGGCAGCGGTAGTTATTGGCGACAGGGCATTCGGACTTAAGGATAAGTTCAGATATGAAATAGACCTTTCTGAAGAATGGAAAAAACACACTGGATTGCCATTTGTATTTGCTTGTTGGGTTAGCAATAAACCATTGCCAGCAGAATTTCTTGAAGTGTTTGAAAATGCACTGACTTTTGGTTTAAATAATAAGGCAACAGCCATAAATTTCTTTGCTACTGCCAATCAAGAATCCTTGGTACGATATGTGGAAAGAAAAATCAGTTATAATTTGGATGATAAAAAGCTTGAAGCAATGAAACTTTTTCATGATTGGTTGAGTATTCAAACATAGCTTGTTGAAACAGTTCCAACACATTACACTTTTGGCGTATCCCGAATCATTAATTTAGACGCAATCAGCATATTACACCATGAAAAACTTCTCAGCTCTCATAACTCTCGCCTTTTCTATTTTAATTACTACTCCTGTCGTGCTAGGCCAATTAATTGGTGGGCCAGACAAAATCAAGATGCTTCAGGCTAAAGCAAGTATTAATGAGGAGGATTATAATGGCGCGCTCAGAATTTATCGCGTGTTGTATACCGAGCATGGAACGGATGCGATGCTTAATTATCGCATGGCCGAGTGTTATTTATCTTTAAAACAAGGTCAGGATGCGCTTTCTTATTTACAAAAAGCCAAGGAATCAAACGCTCAAATAGATAAGGACATTGACTACAATATGGCTGTTGCATACCGCATGGTGGCCGACCAAAATAACGCTATTAAGCATTTAGATTTCTATTTGGTAAACGATAAACTGGTTAAATATGACAAGGATCGTGCATTAGAATTGAAAGGGAAATGTGAGGCTACCATTGTGTTAATGGCTAATCCCGTTGATGTTAAGATAACTTCTGCTGGTGCTGGTGTGAACACCGAGGAATATGATGAAACATTACCTTCTATAACCGCTGATGGTAGAATAATGGTATTTACCTCAAGAAGACCAGATACAGAAGGTGGTAAGCGTTGGGAAGGTGATAATGACTGGTACCAAGACGTTTACATCACTTATTGGAGTGATAGTATTAATGGATGGGCCCAAGCTGTGCCTATTCCTGGAGCGATAAATACGAGCGGTCATGATGCATGCTTGAGTATCTCGCCAGATGGAAGGCAGCTATTCACGTTTAAAAATTCTAATGCTGGGGACATTTTTGTTTCAAAAACAAGAATGAATAAAGGGGCAATGGAAGCTATTGCTGATGGATCTCCAGATGCCGCAAGACTTATGAGCTTAAACAGATGGTCGAAATCCTATTCATTAGGCAAGAATATTAATAGTGGATATTACGATAGTGATGCTTGCGTTTCTGCTGATGGCAAGACCATTTATTTCGTTTCTGAAAGAGAAAAAGACAAAGCAAAAGGCAACGGAGATATTTGGACAGCTACTAGTAACTCTACCACTGATTGGGACAAGGCAATCAGTTTAAAAGAACTGAATACCGAAGAGAAGGAGAAAACACCTTTTATTCATTCAGATGGCAAAACTCTCTTTTTTAGCAGCATGGGGCACAAGGGAATGGGCGGTTATGATGTGTTCAAATCTGAAAAGCAAGAAGACGGAACTTGGGGTGAGCCGGTAAACTTAGGTTACCCAATCAACACACCTGGAGATGAATTTGATTTCATCATTACGGCTGATGGAAAAACCGCTTACTACAGCACAAAATCGTCTACCAATGGCAAGTATGATATCATGATGATTGACCTTGCCAACTATCCGTTAGCGGCTCCGGTAAGCGTAGAAGACTAAGCCAGTTTTACTTTAAAGGTTGATCATAGATTGTTTCGTCAGAAACTTTAGTCAACTCAGTTTGCTCTAAAATCCCATCCAAAAACTTCTCAAACGCTTTGAGGTCACTCGGAGGATTGCGCCTGTCAATTACTTTCTTAGACACACCATTTAACCGTGCCTCGGTAATGCACGAAGGAAAATCGGTTATCGGTGTTGGGTAAAGACTATCCAGGCCGAAATAATCATACTCGGTAATCTTTTGTTTTATCTCTAATACTTGCTCTGCAGAAATTAACCCAGAGTATGTGCCAATTTTTTCAACAAATCGCTTCCCTACATATTTAACCTCTCCGTTATCCATAAACGTTGCTTTATACATTGGGCACTGACCGTAGCACGGAGTACGCTGAATGGAGGCTAGCATTTGAGGCTCCGAGGTTGATTGGGTCGATATGTTGCTTAACTCACTTTTGGCAGCACTCTTTTCTGTGCTTTTGCAACCGCTAAAAGCTACCAACAGGAAAGCAGGAAAAGCAATAAGAAGTAGATTTTTCATTGTAGTTGATTTGAACTAGTGCAGCCAAAAACCTTACCAAGTCTTTACTTCTTTTTCTTTTTCGCACTCGGCTGCTGATATCCTCTTTGCTTAGCCATGTCCTCTAACCGTTTTTGAAACCCTGATTGCTTCTTAGGCTTCTTTTGGTTCTCCTTCAGTTTTTTATGAATTGCCTCATCATCAACCAATTTTGTGAAAGCAAAGTTTTGACCAAAGGTTACCATGTTTGCTAAGAAGTAGTAGTAGCTAAGACCAGATGCGTAGTTGTTGAACCAGCCTAACATCATTACAGGCATCAGGTACATCATCCATTTCATTTGCTCCATTTGAGGATTTCCAGCCTGCATGCTCATGTTGGAGCGTGTATAAATGATGGTCGAAATGGTCATGAGAAGAGTAAACAAACTCACGTGATCACCGTAAAAAGGAATCTCAAATGGCAGGTTGTATATACTGTCATAGCTACTCAGGTCATCCGCCCAAAGAAAACTCTGCTGACGTAATTCAATTGATGCCGGGAAGAATCTGAAAAGCGCAATAAGAATTGGCATTTGGAACAACATAGGAAGACATCCACCTAGAGGATTTACCCCCGCTTTGCTGTACAAGGCCATTGTGGCTTGTTGCTTGCCCATTGCATCATCCTTGCCCTCAAACTTCTTGTTTAGCTCTTCAATTTCCGGCTTGAGCACACGCATTTTTGCGGTACTCATGTAAGCCTTGTAAGTGAAGGGCATTAATACGAGTTTGATTAACAGCGTTAGTATCAGAATAATAATTCCATAGCCTAAACCTGTGTCCTTCAGAAGATTGAAAACTGGGATAACAGCAAATCTGTTAACCCAACCGAAGATTCCCCATCCTAGCGGTATCATTTTTTCGAGTCCAAGCTCATAACCATCTAGCGTGTTGTAATGATTTGGACCGAAATAAAATTGCAACGCAACCTGTTCAACCTCACCGTTTCCGTAAGGAATAGTGAGTTTAGCATCGCAAGTTTTTACAACGCTATCTAACTCTTCAATATGTGTTGTTTCAAGATTGGTTGGAGATTCCCAGCCATCTTTTGCAATTAGAACCGAACTAAAAAACTGTTGTTTAAAAGCTACCCATTGCAAGTCTGCTTGAATCTCTTCTTTGTCATCAGATCCTTCAGACAGGTAGTCAACGTCTTCGTTAGTAAATCGGTAGTAAATGGTGGCATTCTGCCGTTCGGTAGAAAGGCTCTTTTCCTGACTTGGAAGATCACTTTTCCAATGTAAATCAAGCGTTCTGGTGTTGCGTTCAATCACATTATCTAGTCCATGCAAAATGATATCGAAATCAACCATGTAAGAGTTGCCCGAAACAGAATACACGTACTCCAAGTATTTGTCCGGACCAGCATAAAGCTTCATGGAAAGCGACTTCTTGTCTTCGCCAGAAATAATGAATCCTTCATTCGAAGGTTCGAAATAGAGATCTTGAGTCGTTATCCGATTATTTTTTGCAAAAAACTCAAGAGAGAACCGATTTTGCTCACCACTAAATAGCATTAGTGGCAACGTATCGTGCGTCTTGTACTTCTTTAACTCTACAGATAATGGATGACCGCCTTTCTTGCTAACTGTGATGGCCAGCAATTCATTTTCAATAACGATAGTGCCATCTTCACCTATAGCAGCTCCTGCAAAATCTCCAAATTGAGTGCTGTATTCTGCATTTGCCAGAGAATCATTCACAGAAACCGCAGAATTTTTGATAGCAGCATCCGCTTCTTGCAGTTCGGCAACTGCTTCTTCTATTACTGGTTCGTCTAACCGCTGCTGCTCTTCTTCAACAACCGTAATCGAGTCCTGAATACGTTGTGCCTCAGCTTTTTCTTCCGCAGAAGGAGCCATCAAGGCCTGAAAACCGATGAATATGAGTAGGATGAGGGTTAGCCCTATGGCTGAATTCTTGTCCATTCCGACTTTTTAATTGGGGCGCAAAGATAGAAAGCTTGTTCGCTTTCAAGAATTGAACTTTTATGCCTTAAGTGTAGCGCCAATAAACTTTGCAAATAGTGGATGTGGCTGTGCAACTGTGCTCTTGTATTCTGGATGGAACTGAACTCCAATAAACCAAGGATGGTCAACTAGCTCCACAATTTCAACAAGATTTGAATCTGGATTTATCCCAGATGCAATCATTCCCGCGTTTTCGTAATCTTTCAAATACTTGTTATTAAACTCAAACCGATGTCGATGCCGTTCGGCAATATTACTTGTGCCATAAACTGAAAAACCCTTGGTGCCTTTTACAAGCTTACAGTTGTATGCCCCCAATCGCATGGTACCTCCTTTTTTGGTAACCTTCTTTTGGTCTTCCATTATGTCGATAACTGGATGTTTCGTTTTTGGACTCATTTCTCTGCTGTTGGCATCTTTCAGCCCAAGCACGTTTCTTCCAAATTCAACAACCGCACATTGCATTCCTAAGCAAATTCCTAGGAATGGAATGTTGTTCTCTCGTGCGTATTTAACGGCCGAAATCTTGCCTTCAATACCCCTGTCTCCAAATCCTGGAGCTACCAAAATGCCTTTTAGCCCTTTTAGTTTCTGCGCTACCGTACTTTCATCAAGGTCTTCACTGTGAATCCATGTTACATCAACCTTACACTCGTTTTCTACACCTGCATGAATTAAAGCCTCTGCTATGGATTTGTACGCATCTTTTAGTTCAACGTATTTACCAACTAAGCCTATTTTAACTTCTGCAGTTGGATTTTTAAGGATCCCTAAAAAGTGTTTCCAATTAGTAAGGTCGGGTTCGGTTTTTGACGAGAGTTTCAGCTTGCTGATTACCACCGAATCCAATTTTTCTTTCAGCATTAAAAGCGGGACATCATAGATGGTCTCCGCATCTAGCGACTCTATAACCGCATTGGTGTGAACGTTGCAGAACAAGGCAATTTTCTTCCGCTGTTCACGAGGAATTTTCCTGTCAGCTCGGCAAACCAAAATGTCTGGTTGTAAACCGCTTTCTAGCAATGTTTTTACCGAATGTTGAGTTGGTTTTGTCTTTAATTCGCCAGATGTTGCCAAATATGGAAGCAAGGTAAGATGGATTACCAAATGGTTAGAAGAACCAATTTCCCAGTTAAACTGACGAACCGCTTCTATATATGGTAGCGATTCAATGTCACCAACCGTTCCGCCAATTTCAGTAATAACGATATCGTACTTGCCGGTTTCGCCAAGAATCTTAATCCGTCTCTTAATTTCATCTGTAATGTGCGGTATAACCTGAACGGTCTTACCCAAATATTCGCCTTCTCGTTCCTTGTTTATTACCGTTTGATAAATTCTACCGGTGGTAACATTATTATCCTGGCTCGTGGGAACTCCAAGGAAACGCTCGTAATGACCAAGGTCCAAATCAGTTTCAGCACCATCATCAGTTACATAACATTCGCCATGCTCGTATGGGTTAAGCGTGCCCGGGTCGATATTGATATAGGGGTCTAGCTTTTGGATGGTAACTCGGAATCCACGAGCTTGAAGCAGTGTGGCCAAAGAGGCTGAAATAATTCCTTTTCCTAATGAGGAGGTTACACCTCCAGTAACAAATATGTACTTGGTTCCGGGCATCTTTTAACGAAGTTCTGTGAGTGGATGAACGGGAAACAAAACTACACATATTAGCTGCGCCAACCATTTAAAAACCTTGACTATTATCATAGATTTTCAACAATATGCACGGCCAAACGGATAGTTATTTTTGCTCAGCCATGAACCATCTACAACTATTTAAACAGATTGAAAAGAAGAGAAGCTTTTTGTGTATTGGGCTAGACACCGATTTAGCGAAAATTCCTTCTCATCTTTTGAGTTACCAAGACCCAGTATTCGAGTTTAACAAACGCATTATTGATGCCACACATGACCTTTGTGTAGCTTATAAACCGAACACAGCCTTCTACGAGAGTCAAGGGTTTGAGGGCTGGGTTTCCCTAGAGAAGACGGTTCAACACATTCCAGATGATGTTTTGAAGTTGGCGGATGCCAAGAGAGGTGATATTGGCAATACATCTCGCATGTACGCGAAAGGTTTTTTTGACCAAATGGGATTCGATGCTATTACTCTATCTCCGTATATGGGGTCAGATAGCGTACTGCCATATTTACAGTTCAGCAACAAATGGGTAGTTCTATTATCGCTTACTTCTAACGAAGGTGCGGGCGACTTTCAGTATTTGAAAACCGATAATGGGCAGCTATTTGAAGAGGTTTTATTGCAAGCAAAAGATTGGGGTACTGTTGATAATACCATGTTTGTTGTTGGTGCTACTAAGGCTAGCCTGATGAAGAAGGTTCGAAAAATTGTTCCAAATCACTTTTTGCTTGTGCCGGGTGTTGGAGCCCAAGGAGGTAGTCTAGCTGAGGTAGCCAAAAACGGCATGACTGATAAATGTGGGTTGCTCGTAAACTCATCAAGAGGAATAATTTACGCGAGTAAAGGAGAAGATTTTGCGGATGCTGCTAGAGCAGCTGCTCTTGAATTGCAAACGGAAATGGCCGCAATTCTCGACAAAGCAAAAATCTGATTTTCTTACTGAGATGATGCGAAAAATGCACCATCTTTAGTACATGTCATTTCCTCAAGAGGAACTTATACAACATATTTGGTTGCATCGGTTGTTTAACTCGCAAGAGCTAAAAACAACTGACGGACTTGGCATTGAAATTAGCAGGCCAGGTGAATTGAACACCAATGCTGGACCAGATTTTCTTAACGCCAGATTGAAAATTGACGGCACAGAATGGGCAGGAAATGTTGAGGTTCATGTAAGAGCATCGGATTGGTCGAAACACAAACACCAGCACGATTCTGCCTATGAGAACATCATTCTACATGTAGTTTATATAAACGACTTACCAAAGTCTGTAGGTAGTTTCCCAACACTAGAATTAAAGGGTGAGATTTCTAATCAAATTTTAAGGCGGTACGACAATCTTATTTCAAATAAAAATGACTTACCGTGCGCAACTCAGTTTATGGAGGTGCCTGAGGTAATTAGAAATAATTGGATTGACTCTTTGATAATTGCCCGTTTGCAACGAAAATCAGAATGGATTAACGAGCAAATTGAAATTGCCCATGGTGATATGGAACAAGCTTTTCAAATTGTTCTTTTTCGCGCTTTTGGTATGAAGGTCAATGCCTTAGGATTCGAACTTTTAGGGTTAATTACCCCTTGGAAAACTTTAGGGAAATACAAAGACAATTTATTTCAAATAGAAGCCATTTTGTTTGGCAATGCAGGGTTTCTAAAAATTCCTGAAGATGAATATCAGGACCAACTGTCTAAAGAATTCGACTTCCTAGTAAATAAGCACGGAATAGGTGGGTTGGACGCTCACGTTTGGAAGTTCTCTAGAATGCACCCTAAGAATTTCCCAACTCTTAGGTTAGCTCAATTGGCGGCTCTCTATCATCAAACAGGGCAATTCTTAGGTTGGTTTGGAAGCAAAGAAGTACCAGAATTATTAGAGTCTTTAACGGTCGAGCCATCAGAATACTGGCAGACGCATTATCGTTTTGGGAAAGAATTTCCAACAAATGGAAATCGAATTGGTGCAGCTATGGCCCAACATATTTTGATAAATGTACTCGCCCCATTTTTATTTGTGATGGCTGAACGGGAGTCAAAAATGGAATTGAAAGAGAGGGCAGTTTCAATTCTTGAGAAACTCAAGCCAGAGAAAAATTCAAAAACCAGTGCTTTTAACAAATCAGGCTTTAAAGCTGGAAATGCGTTAGAGTCTCAAGCACTTATTGAGTTAAAAACCAACTACTGCGACCACAAAAAATGCTTATTTTGCAACGTTGGTGCTACCATTCTGAAAAGAGAACTATGAGTTCTGAAGAGAAAAATAAAGTCGTGTCATTGTTCGAATTCCAATTGTTTGGAGTCTGTTCTTGGCTGGGCGAAAAACTTGGCATCAAGGCCACCAGCATTCGCATTTACTTCATCTACTTATCCTTCTTCACTTTTGGTTCGCCAATCATCGTTTATCTTATCAGCTCTTTTGTTCTTGAGCACAAAAACTACTTCAAACCAAACGTACATCCGAAGAAACACAGCGTTTGGGACTTATAATGTTTCTTTGAGGCCGTGAGAAAACGAACACAGTCCATTTATTTTCCATTTCTCGTAATCGGTCTCCTGCTGCTTATTGGAGTGTCTGGCTTTATGCTAGTAGAGAAGTACGATTTTTGGGAAGCAATTTACATGACGGTTATAACCGTTACTACAGTTGGTTTTAATGAAGTAAAGCCACTTTCTTTTGAAGGAAGAATATTTACGGTGTTCCTCATCCTAGGCAGTTTTGGTACATTCGCTTACACCATTACAGAGCTTACTAAGTATGTAATTGATGGGGAATTTAGACGGTTACTTTTACACTTTCGCGTGGATAGATCAATAGGTAAATTAAAGAATCACACCATCCTTTGTGGGTATGGTAGAAATGGAAAACAGGCCTATCAAACGCTTGTTGAAAATGGGGTTAAATGTGTCGTTGTTGAGAAGGAAAAGTCCATTATTTCCGAGTTCATGGAAGCAGACAACATTCTCTATGTAGAAGGAGATGCTACACACGATGAAGTCCTCATTCGAGCAGGAATCAAAGAAGCAAGAGCCCTAATTACAGCACTACCTGCTGATGCAGACAACTTATTTGTGGTACTCACAGCCCGCGTAAATAATGCCAAAATCAAGATAATTAGCAGGGCATCTGAAGACAATTCGGATACTAAACTCCGTCATGCAGGAGTAGACAACGTGATTATGCCCGATAAGGTAGGTGGTGCTCATATGGCGCAGTTGGTTGTGAAACCAGATGTGGTTGAGTTCATTGACATGCTAACTGGACAGTCTGCGGTTGACACTCATATCGAAGAAATACAATGCGATATGCTGCCAAAAACGCATATCGGTCAAACCATTAAGGAGTTGAACGTACGTAAAAACTGGGGTGCCAACATTGTTGGTTTTAAGACCGCAGATGGCGAATATGTGTTCAACCCAACACCAAATACAAGATTGCTTGCTGGCTCAAAGTTGTTTGTTCTCGGAACATCGAAGCAAATAACTGATATGAAAAACGATATAACCAACTAGAGTGAAGAGAATTCTCGTAACTGGATCGAACGGACTTTTGGGACAGAAGTTGGTTTACATGCTAAAGCACAGAACTGACGTTGAATTAATTGCTAGCGCCCGTGGTCAAAATCGGCTAATCGACCAATCTGGCTACCAATACCTTTCGTTAGATATCTGCGATAAGCAGAACGTGGATACCGTTATCGACTTGGTAAAACCAGATTACATTATTCACACTGCCGCAATGACCCAGGTGGATGATTGTGAATTGGACCATGCCGCATGCGATAAAGCAAATGTTGATGCGGTAACCTATATAGTTGAGGCCGCTGAAAGGAACAAATCCCATCTAGTCCATATTTCTACCGATTTCATTTTTAATGGAAAAGAAGGACCGTATGATGAAGAAGGTGTTGCGGACCCATTGAGTTATTATGGGAATGCAAAATGGAAGGGCGAACTCATTGTTCAAAACAGCAAATTGAAATGGGCCATTCTAAGAACCGTTCTCGTTTACGGCATCGTAGATAATATGAGCCGTTCAAATATTGTGCTTTGGGCAAAAGGTGCGCTAGAAAAAGGAAACCCAATAAATGTAGTTGACGACCAGTTTCGCTCACCAACATTGGCAGAAGACCTTGCAGAAGGATGCATTCTAGCCGTTGAAAATAACGCAACGGGCATTTATAATATCTCAGGCAAAGACCAATTCAGCATAATCGATTTGGTAAAAGAGGTAGCCGACTATTATGGGTTGGATAAAAGCCTCATTAACCCCGTTTCTTCAGAAACGCTAAATCAACCTGCGAAACGCCCACCTATTACAGGGTTCATTTTAGACAAAGCCAGGAGGGATTTAGGGTACAATCCGCATAGCTTTAAAGAGGGCATTGCCTTAATGGAAAAGCAGCTTGAAGCCATGCAAAAGGCATAACTTGCTCATCCCGTCAATTTTAAGACTTTTGTTAACCACCATCGATTCAAATTAAACCAACCACAAAATGAAAAAGCTTCTTTCGCTTTTCGCGGCTGCATTACTACCATTCGTCACTTTCGCACAAGAAGGTGGTCTCGACCAACAGATTGATTATTATTTCGGTCAGGCTACAGGGTGGTTTGTTGGTTTGATTTTTTACCAAATTCCATTTACGGAAGACATCAAAGTTTTTTGGGTTTTATTCCCTCTCATTCTCGGAGCGCTCTATTTCACCATCATCTTTAAGGCACCAGGTATACGCTTGTTTACAACAGCCATTAATACAGTAAGAGGTAAATACGAGCACGTTGAAGAGCTAAAGTCAGATTTAAATGTGGTTGATGGAGATGAGGTGGATACAATACGTATTGAAGGCGCAGAAGGCGAGGTAAATCACTTTCAAGCACTTACTGCGGCACTTTCAGCAACAGTAGGATTAGGAAACATTGCAGGTGTTGCTGTAGCAGTTGCTATTGGCGGACCTGGCGCTACATTTTGGATGATTTTGGCTGGCTTGCTTGGCATGTCTTCCAAGTTTGTAGAGTGTACTCTTGGCGTGCGTTTTCGAGAAATTGATGCCAATGGCCGTGTTTATGGTGGGCCAATGTATTATCTATCTAAAGGTCTATCTGCTAAAAACATGGCCGGGCTAGGTAAGTTCCTAGCTGCAGTTTTCGCAATTATGTGTGTTGGGGGTTCGTTCGGTGGCGGAAACATGTTTCAAGCCAACCAAGCAGCAGAAATTTTCCTTTCATCAGCAGGTATAGAATCTGCTTATGGTGGTACAGTTTTCGGCCTCATATTAGCCGTTTTAGTAGGAATCGTAATCCTTGGAGGTATTCAACGAATTGCCTCGGTAACCGAAAAAATTGTGCCTTTCATGGCAGTAATTTATGTTGGAGCAGCGCTCATTATCATCTTCATGAATGCAGAACATATTCCAGCAGCTTTCGCAGCAATATTTGACGGTGCATTTACAGGAGCAGGAATCGGTGGTGGCGCCATTGGAGTACTTATTCAAGGATTTAAAAGAGCAGCCTTTTCAAACGAAGCAGGAATTGGTTCGGCAGCTATTGCCCACTCGGCAGTAAAAACAAAACATGCCGCTTCTGAAGGAACAGTAGCCCTTTTGGAGCCATTTATCGACACCGTTGTAATCTGTACAATGACTGCTTTGGTTATCGTTATTTACAACATCAATGGCGCATTTGTTTACGGCAATCCCGATGGTAATGCCATTATTGATGGTGTATCTATGTCTGGTGTTGGGTTAACCAACCACATCTTCGAAAGCTCAATTCCACATTTCTCAATCGTGCTTACCATAGCCGTAGTACTGTTTGCCTTTTCTACCATGATTTCATGGTCATATTACGGAATGCAATCGTGGACGTACCTTTTCGGGAAATCAGATTTAAACGAGAAAATCTATAAAATCCTTTTCTGCATTTTCGTAGTAATCGGGGCTGCCTCTAAAATGGGTAGCGTACTCGATTTCTCCGATGCCATGATCTTCGCCATGATGGTCCCCAACATGATTGGACTATTCATTCTAGCACCGTACGTAAAAGAAGAACTGGCGAAATATCTTGCGGCTATTAAAGACAAGTAAACGCCTGTAAGTTTAACGGGTAGTTCTTTGTTGAATATTTAGTATTTTTCTTCCGAATTGGAAATTCAGAAGAAATGCTTCCGACCTGGTTTAAGGAATACCTCTCCTATCATAAAGCCGAGCGGAGAGCTATCATCTTTTTAGTGGTAGTTCTGTTCGGCCTCATTGGGTTCAACATATATCAGCGTTTTTTCTGGCAGGATGATTGGCAAGAGATACGTCTCAAATACGGAGCACAGATAATTGAATTTGAGGAGGAATCGAAGCGCAAATACACAGAAGGAGAATCTGCTCAACCTTGGCTTCCAGAAAAGAAGTCGCTTTTCAATTTTGACCCCAATACGCTAGATAGTACAGGCTGGGTTGCGCTTGGATTTAGTCCAAAACAAACGGCTGCTATTATCAAATACCGTTCAGCTGGGTTTGTTTTTAGAAAACCAGAAGATGTCAAGAAGCTATTTGTGGTAGATGAAGAAAAGTATGCAGAATTGCAGCCGTTCATCCAAATTGCGGAGGTTCCAAAACCAACGTATCCTAATAGGTATGAGAATAAATCACAAGACGCTAAGCCAAAATGGGAGAAGCCAGAGTATAAAGAAATTGTAGTAGAGTTAAATGCTGCGGACTCTGCTACGTTAGTGAAGGTGAAAGGGATAGGTCCATTTTTCGCCCGTGTAATAATTGAACACCGAAATAAACTAGGCGGTTACAGAAACAAAAACCAGATTTTGGAAGTGTTTGGAATGGATTCAGCTAAGTTTTCGTTGATCGAGAATTCCCTGCTTATTGATACCACCTTGTGCGTTCAAATCAATATTAATTCGGCTACCATCAAAGAGTTGGTACACCATCCGTACATAAACTTCAATCAAGCAAAGGCAATTGTAAACTACCGCCAACAACACGGCCTTTTCAAGTCACTTACCGAACTAGAAAAGATCCATTTGGTTAAGGGAGAGACTTATCGTAAAATTGCACCCTATTTGAAGGTGCCATAATGCTCCAAACCCGTATCAAACAAGCTATCCGAGACGTTCCTGATTTTCCCAAACCGGGAATACTATTCAAGGACATTACCCCCATTTTAATGGACCACAAACTCAGCATAGACATTGCCGAGCAAATGGCAATGCAAGTGTCAGATTGGAAGGTTGATGCCATTGTAGGGGTCGAAAGCAGAGGATTCCTTTTCGGAATGATGACCGCGCAAGCACTTAGAGTACCGTTTATACCAGTTCGTAAAGCAGGAAAATTGCCTTACGAAACTATCTCTCACGAATACGATTTGGAATACGGCAGTGCCAAAGTGGAGATGCACGTGGACGCCATTAAGCCGGGATGGAACGTACTAATACATGACGATTTGCTTGCAACAGGCGGAACGGCATGTGCTGCGGCAGAGCTTATTCAAAAACAAAATGGCACTGTAGCAGGTTTCGCCTTTTTGGTAACACTAGATTTTTTAAATGGCAAGAATAAATTGGACGCCTATTCCAAGAACTTCTCTAGCCTAGTAAACTACTAAACATGGATTTTTCACAAAACGAAAATCAGAAGATGATCGCTGACATGTGTCGCGATTTTGCAGAGAAGAACATCCGCCCAAAAATGATGGAGTGGGATGAAAGCCAAGAATTCCCTGTTCAGCTTTTTAAGCAAATGGGAGAGCTAGGTTTAATGGGAGTCTTGGTTCCTCAAGAATATGGTGGAGCTGGACTGTCTTACTTAGAATACGTAACTGCAATCACCGAAATAGGAGCAGTTTGCGGTAGTATCGCACTTTCAATGGCAGCTCATAATTCCCTGTGTACAGGACATATTCTTGCACATGCAAACGAAGAGCAGAAGAAAAGATGGCTTCCAAAATTGGCAACTGCAGAATGGATTGGCGCATGGGGTTTAACTGAGCATAACACAGGTTCTGATTCTGGTGGCATGAACACTACAGCTGTGAAAGACGGAGAGTATTGGGTGATAAATGGAGCAAAGAACTTCATAACACATGCCATTTCAGGAGATATTGCAGTGGTTATGACGCGTACTGGAGAGAAAGGAGACTCTCACGGAATGACTGCTTTTGTTGTTGAAAAAGGAACGCCAGGGTTTACTTCTGGAAAGAAGGAAAACAAACTTGGAATGCGGGCTTCTGAAACTGCCGAGCTTATTTTTCAAGACTGTAGAGTTCATGAAAGCAACATGATTGGACAGGAAGGAGATGGATTTATTCAAGCCATGAAAGTTTTGGATGGCGGTAGAATATCTATTGCTGCACTTTCTTTGGGAATCGCCAAAGGCGCAACCAAAGCGGCCACGAAATACGCCAAAGAGCGAGAGCAGTTTGGCAAGCCTATCGCTCAGTTTCAAGGGATAGCCTTCAAATTAGCAGATATGCATACAGAGTATGAAGCTGCTGAGTTGCTGACAATGCAGGCGGCCGACATGAAAAACCGCGGATTAAACGTAACTGTAAAATCTGCTATGGCTAAGTATTACGCATCCGAAGTATGCGTAAGATCAAGTACCGAAGCGGTTCAAATATTTGGTGGCTACGGATTTACCAAAGATTTTCCGGCAGAAAAGTATTTCCGTGATAGCAAGTTGTGTACCATTGGTGAGGGAACTTCTGAGATTCAGAAAGTGGTAATTGCTAAGAATCTCATTAAAGGGTAGTAGGGTATAAAGAAAAAATTATCTTTGCAGCCCATTTCGAACAAAACGAGGTAAAAGACATGTTGATTATTCCAGTAAAAGAAGGAGAGAGCATTGAAAGAAGTCTTAAAAAATTCAAGCGAAAGTTTGAAAAGACAGGTGCAATGCGTGATCTAAGAAACAGAAAGCAATATGTAAAGCCGTCTGTTGACCGTAGAAAAGAACTTAAGAAAGCGCGATACATCCAAGGTATGCGAATCGAAGAGGAAGGATAGTTTTCCTTTCTTGAAACATTATCATAAAATTCCAGTTAGTAAATTACTAGCTGGAATTTTTTTATGCGCGAGATTGTAGAGGAGTTTTTAGATTACATCCAGAAAGAAAAGAGATTTTCTGCGCATACCGTTTTGGCCTATTCTAAAGACTTAGACCAATTTATTCATCACATTTATGTAAACCTTGAAATTGCTTCAATTCAGCAAGTAGACCATCATGATATTAGGTCATGGATTGTTTCCATTCTTGAAGATGAGAAGTTGCAGCCAGTAACCGTTAACCGGAAAATTTCTTGCCTGAGGTCGTTTTATAAATTTCTGATTCGAGGAAATGCGGTTGGGAAAAACCCGATGGCCAGAATTACCTCCCTAAAGACAAAGAAGACGCTGCCCTTATTTCTAGAGCAGTCTCAAATGGACAATCTGCTAGAAGAAATAAATTTTGGCGATGATTTGAAAGGACTGAGAGATAGGCTCATAATAGAGCTACTCTATTGTACAGGCATGAGAAGGGCAGAGCTTGTCGGATTGAAAGTTGCTAATCTTAACACCTCCAATCAGGAGGTAAAAGTGCTAGGTAAGCGCAATAAAGAACGAATCATACCATTATCAGCTCAGTCCATGCGGTTGATAACAGATTACAGAACCAACCTAGAGTCAGAATTAGCGACCCCACAAACTGAGAAATATTTACTAGTAGACGACCGTGGCGAACAGATGTCAGATGGATTTGTTTATAGAAAAGTGAATAAGTATCTTCGATTAGTAACGACCATAAAGAAGAAAAGTCCGCATGTTCTCCGACACACCTTTGCTACACATATGCTCAATAATGGAGCAGACCTTAATGCCATTAAGGAGTTACTTGGACATGCTAATTTATCCGCAACTCAGGTCTATACCCATAATTCTATCGAACAATTAACCCAGATCTATAAACAAGCCCATCCAAGGGCGTAAAAGAAAAGACTATGAGAGTTAAGATTCAATCAATCCATTTCGATGCAGACACCAAGCTGCTCAATTTTGTAGAAGCCAAAGTAGGCAAGCTCAACACATATAGCAATGCCATTATTGATGGGGAAGTTTTTTTGAGGCTTGATAAAAGCAGTTCGCATGAGAATAAAATTGCCGAGATTAAACTACTTGTCCCAGGCAACGATCTTTTTGCGAAACGCCAATGCAAAACATTTGAAGAAGCAACTGACCTAGCAGTCGAGGCCTTAAGACGACAGCTTAAGAAACAAAAGGAAAAGACCATGTCTTAGCCTTGTTTTCAATACCCTATTTTTAAACTCCGGTCTTCCGGAGTTTTCTGTTTTTCAGAAGTCCTGTTATCGGTTGTTTAGTTAAATGTTCATAACCGGTTTCTAAACATTTTTATCATCAGTTCAATTTGTGGCTATTTTTTTTCTAAGAGGGTTGTTTCACTGGAGGAATAATAGTACATTTGCAGTCCTTTTTCAGGGGGTCTTTAGTGTTTAAAAGCGCTGTAAGCCGCATGAATAAAGGAAAGTAGAGTAAAAGCCGGTGTAGCTCAGTTGGCCAGAGCAGCTGATTTGTAATCAGCATGTCGGGGGTTCGAATCCCTCCACCGGCTCGGTTCTTTGAAAATATTTTAAGTGTCGGGGAGATACTCAAGCGGCCAACGAGGACAGACTGTAAATCTGTTGGTTTTTACCTTCGAAGGTTCGAATCCTTCTCTCCCCACCACTAAACATTATTTAAGCGGGAGTAGCTCAGTTGGTAGAGCATCAGCCTTCCAAGCTGAGGGTCGCGAGTTCGAATCTCGTCTCCCGCTCATTTAAATAAAATTACCCCAATAGCTGCGGGGTGTGAAAGCCGATGTAGCTCAGGGGTAGAGCGCGTCCTTGGTAAGGACGAGGTCGGGGGTTCAATTCCCCCCATTGGCTCTGAAGTACGATTGAGGAGAGAGAGCAGTAAGAAATAGTAAATAGTAAACAACAAATAAGTAATAATCAAACAATAATTAACCATGGCCAAAGAGAATTTTGATCGTTCCAAGCCGCATGTCAACATTGGTACTATTGGCCACGTTGACCACGGTAAAACAACACTAACAGCCGCCATTACGATGGTACTGCATAAGGCTGGTCTGTCTGAAGAAAGAAGTTTTGATTCAATTGATAATGCTCCTGAAGAAAAAGAAAGAGGTATTACAATCAACACTTCACACGTTGAGTACACTACAGCAACTCGTCACTATGCCCACGTTGACTGTCCGGGTCACGCGGATTACGTGAAGAACATGGTAACTGGAGCTGCCCAAATGGACGGAGCAATCCTTGTTTGTGCTGCTACTGATGGACCAATGCCACAAACTCGTGAGCACATCCTTCTTGCTCGTCAGGTAAACGTGCCTAGAGTAGTTGTTTTCATGAACAAGTGCGATATGGTTGATGATGAGGAGTTGATTGAGCTTGTTGATATGGAGCTTAGAGAACTACTTTCTTTTTATGATTATGATGGTGATAACACTCCAGTTATTCAGGGATCTGCACTAGGTGGGTTGAATGGAGATGAGAAATGGTCAAAAACCATTCTTGAGTTGATGGAGGCTGTTGATACATGGATTGAAATTCCACCAAGAGAGATTGATAAGCCATTCCTAATGCCAGTTGAGGACGTGTTCTCAATTACAGGACGTGGAACTGTTGCCACAGGTAGAATTGAAACAGGTGTTATTAACACTGGAGATGTTGTGGATATTCTAGGAATGGGCGATGAGAAAATGAGCTCTACCATTACTGGTGTTGAAATGTTCCGTAAGATTCTTGATAGAGGAGAAGCTGGAGATAACGTTGGTCTTCTTCTTAGAGGTGTTGAAAAAGAAGCGATTAAGAGAGGTATGGTAATTGCCAAGCCAGGATCAATCACTCCACATACAGAGTTTAAGGCAGAGATTTATGTTCTTAAGAAAGAAGAAGGTGGACGTCACACTCCATTTCACAACAAGTACCGACCGCAGTTCTACATCAGAACTACGGATGTAACTGGTGAGATCTTCCTTCCAACAGGACAGGAAATGGTTATGCCTGGTGACAACTTGACTATTAATGTGAAATTAATTGTTCCAGTTGCAATGGCTGTTGGTCTACGTTTCGCTATCCGTGAAGGTGGTAGAACTGTAGGTGCAGGTCAGATAACTGAGATCACCAAGTAATATTATGAAGTAGTAAAAGGTGCTCCGACTGGTCGGGGTGCCTTTTGCCTTCAATAAACGGGTGTAGCTCAGTTGGTAGAGCACTGGTCTCCAAAACCAGGTGTCGGGAGTTCGAGTCTCTCCTCCCGTGCAATGTAAATAAAGGATATGGCAGGAATTATTACATACGTAGAAGAATCATATAACGAATTAGTTAATAAGGTTTCTTGGCCAACATGGGCAGAGCTACAAAACAGTGCTTGGATAGTTGCGGTTGCATCTATCATTATTGCTTTGATGATTTTCGTTATGGATTTCGTATTTGGAATTACAGGTAACCCTCCTTCTGCTACAGATGGAGGTTCGACATGGAGAGGAATTTTAGGTTTTTTCTATGACTTATTCGGAACAAACTGAAATTAAGACAAGGATGAGCGAGAGCAGCAAAAAATGGTACGTAGTACGCGCCATTAGTGGACAGGAGTCGAAGGTGAAGGATTACATTGAAGCTGAGATATCTCATGCTGGAATGGCTGATCATGTGGCGCAGGTGCTTATTCCTAAGGAAAAAGTATTCCAAATAAGAAAGGGAAAGAAAGTAAGCAAAGAGCGAAACTTTTTTCCAGGTTACATACTTGTTGAAGCTGATTTGATTGGAGAGATTCCACACATCATTAAAAACATTACTGGTGTAATAGGATTTTTAGGAGAAACCAAAGGAGGTGCTCCGGTTCCGTTGCGACAGTCAGAAATAAATAGAATACTCGGTAAGGTTGACGAATTGTCTGAAAGCGATGAGGAAATGAATATTCCATTCATCGTTGGTGAGGCGGTTAAGGTGATAGACGGACCTTTCAATAGCTTCAGTGGAATCATTGAAGAGATTAACGAGGAAAAGAAGAAGCTTAAAGTAATGGTGAAAATTTTCGGAAGAAAGACTCCATTGGAACTAAGCTACATGCAAGTAGAAAAAGAGTAATTAAAGTTGGATATCACAGCGCGTTGATTTTGAATGCTTCCCCCCGCGCTGCTTATCATATATAAATAGTTCAAATAAATAGTTAAACATGGCAAAAGAGATAAGCGCGTTTATTAAGCTCCAGATTCGGGGTGGTGCCGCTAACCCTGCCCCGCCTGTGGGACCAGCATTGGGTGCTAAAGGAGTCAATATTATGGACTTCTGTAAGCAATTCAACGCTCGTACACAGGAAGCACAGGGCAAGGTCTTGCCGGTGGTAATCACAGTATACGCGGACAAGTCGTTCGAGTTTGTGGTTAAGAAATCCCCTGTAGCTGTCTCAATTAAAGAGGCGATTAAGCTTAAGTCAGGTTCTGCAGAATCAAACCGCGTTAAAGTGGGAAAGATTTCTGTTGATCAGATAAAGGCAATTGCTGAAGAGAAAATGCCTGACCTGAACTGTTTTACTGTTGAATCTGCCATGCATATGATCGCTGGAACAGCGCGTAGCATGGGAGTGACTGTTAATGGAAAACTTCCACAAAAAGTTTAAGAAATATGGCACTTACTAAAAATAGAAAGAAAGCCCTTGAGCTAGTGGATGTTGACAAGATATATTCACTTAGCGATGCGGCAGGGCTGTTAAAACAAATGCCAGCCATGAAGTTTGATTCTTCGATTGATTTAGCCGTAAGGTTAGGTGTTGATCCTAGAAAAGCAAACCAAATGGTTAGAGGTGTTTGTAGCCTTCCACATGGTACAGGAAAATCAGTAAAAGTTCTTGCGCTTTGTACTCCTGATAAGGAAGAAGAAGCAAAGGCTGCCGGTGCTGACTACGTTGGACTTGACGAGTATCTCGACAAGATCAAGGGGGGATGGACCGATGTAGATGTTATAGTAACCATGCCAACGGTTATGGCCAAATTGGGCCCGTTGGGTAGAGTATTAGGACCACGTGGTCTTATGCCGAATCCAAAAGCGGGAACAGTTACCATGGACATTGGTAAGGCGGTTTCGGATGTAAAAGCCGGAAAGATTGACTTCAAGGTTGATAAGTATGGAATCGTTCATGCAGCTGTAGGTAAACTGTCTTTTTCGGAAGAGCAGGTTATCGAAAATGCAAGAGAGTTGATTTCAACACTTCTTAAATTGAAGCCTTCTGCGGCAAAAGGAACCTACATTAGAAGTATTGCTCTGTCTGGGACTATGTCCCCGAGTGTAAGAGTAGATGTTAAATCAGTTTAATTCGGAATAATTCATTATGAACAAACAAGAAAAAAATCAAGCAATTGAGGCTTTGACTGTTGACTTGGAGAACAACCCGAATTTCTATTTGGCTGACATCTCTAACCTCAATGCAGAGCAAACTTATAAGCTTCGTGCTGCGGCACACAAGAAGTCTATTGGTATTAAGGTTGTAAAGAACACGTTGCTTAGAAAAGCAATGGAAAAAGCCTCTGGCGATTTCGAAGAACTTTATGACGTTTTGAAAGGAAACACTTCAATTATGTTCTCTGCAACTGGCAATGCTCCGGCAAAGCTTATTAAAGAGTATAGAAAGAAAGGTGACCGACCACTTCTTAAAGGAGCTTACGTAGGAGAAAGCATTTATCTAGGAGACGCAAATATTGATGTTCTAGAAAACATCAAGTCGAAAGAAGAATTACTTGGGGAAATTATCGGACTTCTGCAGTCACCTGCGAAGAACGTTATCTCAGCTCTTCAATCACCTGGAAGAAACCTTGCTGGTATACTACAAACACTTGCCGAAAAAGGCGAATAATCGCATTTCGGTTTTTTAATCAAATTACAAACACGAATAACAATCAAATAAAATGGCAGATCTAAAAGAATTCGCAGAGCAGTTAGTAAACCTATCTGTAAAAGAAGTAAACGAACTTGCTGGAATCCTAAAAGACGAATATGGTATTGAGCCTGCAGCTGCTGCAGTTGTTGCTGGTCCTGCTGCTGCAGGTGGCGGTGGCGATGACGCTGGCGAAGCTCAAACTGAATTCGATGTTATCCTTAAAGCCGCTGGAGGTTCTAAACTTGCAGTCGTTAAATTGGTAAAAGAGCTAACAGGTCTTGGTCTTAAAGAGGCTAAAGAACTAGTTGATGGTGCTCCAAAACCACTTAAAGAGGGTATCTCTAAAGAAGAAGCAGAAGCACTTAAGACGCAACTTACTGACGCAGGTGCAGAAGTTGAGGTTAAGTAATCTCTACTCTTAATTATTTAAGGTTGAGGCCAGTCCTGATGAAAATCGGGATCTGGCTTCAGCCTATTACTGTTTACAGTCAATTCATTTACAAACCTCAAAATTCAAGACCTTGGCGCTGAACGCAAAACCCGGAAGAAAGAATTTCGCATCCACCAAAAATCAGGTTTCATACCCTGACTTCTTAGAAATACAGCTCAAGTCTTTTAAAGATTTTTTCCAGCTGGAGACAACTCCAGAGAACCGACACAATGAAGGTCTCTTTAAGGTATTCGCGGAAAATTTTCCGATTACCGATACGAGAAACAACTTTGTACTTGAGTTCTTGGATTACTTTATAGACCCGCCTCGATATTCTATTGAAGAGTGTATCGAAAGAGGATTGACGCATAGCGTTCCTCTGAAGGCCAAACTTAAACTTTATTGTACAGATCCTGAGCACGAAGATTTCGAAACTATCGTGCAAGATGTGTACTTGGGAACCATTCCTTACATGACTCCGAAAGGATCGTTTGTAGTAAATGGTGCTGAACGCGTAGTTGTATCTCAGCTACACCGTTCTCCAGGAGTGTTTTTTGGACAGAGCTACCACGCAAATGGTACAAAATTGTACTCAGCTCGTGTAATTCCGTTCAAAGGTTCTTGGATTGAATTTGCAACAGACATACACGGTGCGATGTACGCTTATATCGACCGTAAGAAAAAGCTTCCTGTTACCACATTGCTTAGAGCAATTGGTTATGAAAGCGATAAAGACATTTTGGAGATCTTTGGCCTTGCTGACGAAGTAAAAGTTAGCAAAGCAGGTCTTGCAAGAGTAAAAGGCCGTAAACTGGCAGCGAGAGTTCTTCGTTCATGGATTGAAGATTTCGTAGATGAAGATACTGGTGAGGTTGTATCTATCGAACGAAATGAAGTAATCATTGACCGTGAGACACTAATAGAGAAGGAGCACATTGAGCTTATTCTTGAAGCTGGTGTTAAGAGCATTATTCTTCATAAAGAAGATGTAAATGCTGCCGATTACACCATTATTTACAACACACTTGCTAAGGATACATCTAACTCAGAGAAAGAAGCGGTAGAACACATCTATCGTCAACTTCGTAACGCTGAGCCGCCAGATGAGGAAACAGCTCGCGGAATTATTGATAAGCTTTTCTTCTCAGATAAGAGATATGATCTTGGAGAAGTAGGTCGATTCCGTATCAACCGTAAACTCGGTTTGAATACTGCAGAAGACCAAAAAGTACTTACCAAAGAAGACATCATTTGCATCATTAAGTACTTAATTGAGTTGATCAATTCTAAGACTGATGTGGATGATATTGACCACTTAAGTAACAGACGTGTTCGTACAGTAGGTGAGCAGTTATATGCTCAGTTCGGTGTTGGTCTTGCTCGTATGGCAAGAACAATTCGTGAGCGAATGAACGTTAGAGATAACGAGGTTTTTACACCGATTGACTTGATTAACGCGAAGACACTATCTTCTGTAATCAACTCGTTCTTTGGAACAAACCAACTTTCTCAGTTCATGGATCAAACCAATCCACTTTCTGAGGTAACTCACAAGCGTAGAATGTCTGCCCTTGGACCTGGTGGTCTTTCAAGAGAAAGAGCTGGTTTCGAGGTTCGTGATGTTCACTACACGCACTACGGACGTCTTTGTACTATTGAAACCCCTGAAGGACCGAACATTGGTCTTATCTCATCACTTTGCGTTTATGCAAAAGTGAATAAGCTTGGTTTCATCGAAACTCCATACCGTAAGGTAATTGGAGGTAAAGTAGACTTCAAATCAGAGCCAGTTTATTTAAGTGCAGAAGATGAGGAGAAGAACACAATTGCTCAGGCAAACGCAATCTTAAAGGATGATGGTTCTTTTATAAGCGACCGTATTAAGGCTCGCTTGGAAGGTGATTTCCCGGTGGAGTCGCCAGACCATATCAATTTGATGGACGTTGCTCCAAATCAGATTACCTCAATTGCGGCATCTCTTATTCCATTCTTGGAGCATGATGATGCGAACAGAGCACTGATGGGATCTAACATGATGCGTCAGGCAGTTCCATTATTAAGACCTCAAGCTCCTATTGTAGGAACAGGTTTAGAGCCGCTTGTAGCAAGAGATTCTCGTGTGTTGATTAACGCTGAGCGAGATGGAGTTGTTGAGTACGTTGATGCTAACAAAATCAGCATCCGTTACGAACGTTCTGACATAGACAAATTGGTAAGCTTCGAAGATGATTTGAAGACTTATTCTCTTGTTAAGTTCCGAAAGACAAACCAAAACACCACTGTAAATCTTAAGCCAATTGTGGTTAAAGGACAGAAAGTGAAGCAGGGCGAAGTTCTATGCGATGGTTTTGGAACCGAGAAAGGCGAATTGGCTATTGGACGTAACCTAAAAGTGGCTTTCATGCCGTGGAAAGGATACAACTTTGAGGATGCGATTGTAATCTCAGAAAAGGTAGCAAAGGAAGATATCTTCACATCAATTCATATTGATGAGTATACACTTGAAGTAAGAGACACCAAGCGAGGTTTGGAAGAACTTACTGCTGATATTCCAAACGTAAGCGAGGAGGCAACTAAAGATCTTGATGAGAACGGACTTATCCGCATCGGAGCCGAAGTTCAGCCAGGAGATATCCTAATTGGTAAGATTACTCCGAAAGGAGAAACTGACCCATCTCCAGAAGAGAAACTACTTAGAGCAATCTTCGGAGATAAGGCTGGTGATGTGAAAGATGCTTCATTGAAAGCACCTCCATCTTTGAACGGTGTTGTTCTTGAGAAGAAACTTTTCTCTAGAAACATCAAAGACAAGAAGAGCAAGGCTGACGAGAAAAAACTTCTTTCCAAAATTGATGAGGATTACGAAATCGAATTGGCAAAACTCAAAGGAGTTCTGGTTGATAAGCTTTTCGTACTTGTTAACGGAAAAACATCTCAAGGCGTAGAAAACAACCTTCGTGAGGTTCTTATTCCTAAGGGAAGCAAGTTCACACAAAAGGCGCTTTCTTCTATCGAGTATGATAACATCAATCCAGCAAACTGGACTACTGACGATGATAAAAACACATTGATTAAGGAGTTGCTTCACAACTTCAACATCAAGGTGAATGACCTTCTTGGAACATTCAAGCGTAAGAAGTTCGCTATCTCTATTGGAGATGAGCTTCCAGCTGGAATTATCCGATTAGCTAAGGTTTACATCGCTAAGAAGCGTAAGCTTAAAGTAGGAGATAAGATGGCGGGTCGTCACGGAAACAAGGGTATTGTAGCCCGAATCGTTCGTGAAGAAGATATGCCATTCCTAGAAGATGGAACTCCTGTAGATATCGTTCTTAATCCACTTGGTGTACCATCAAGGATGAACCTGGGACAGATTTACGAGACCATTCTTGCTTGGGCTGGAGAAAAACTAGACCGTAAGTACGCTTCCCCAATTTTTGATGGAGCTACTTTGGATGAGATTGAAGCGGAGATTGCAGAAGCAGGCGTTCCTTCATTAGGAAGAGCTTATCTGTATGATGGTGGAACAGGAGAACGTTTCGATCAGCCAGCAACTGTTGGTATCATCTACATGCTGAAACTCGGACACATGGTGGACGATAAGATGCACGCACGTTCTATTGGACCATACTCACTTATTACGCAACAGCCACTTGGTGGTAAGGCCCAGTTTGGTGGTCAGCGTTTGGGAGAGATGGAAGTTTGGGCACTGGAAGGTTTCGGTGCAGCAAACATCCTTCAGGAGATGCTTACAATCAAGTCTGATGACGTGGTTGGTCGTGCTAAAGCTTACGAAGCAATTGTTAAAGGAGACCCAATGCCAGCACCTGGTATACCAGAATCCTTCAACGTATTGTTACATGAGCTTCGCGGTCTGTGTCTGAACGTAACGCTTGAGTGATAATGGTTTTTCGCTCCGAGAAATCGGAGCGGGATTCTTCAATTCAACAGAATATTAAAAGTTAAAAGTCCTCAAATGGCCCTCAAAAGAGAGAATAAGATCAAGAGTAATTTTAAGAAGGTTATCATCAGCCTTACTTCACCAGAAAAGATTCTAGAAGGATCTAGAGGTGAGGTCTTGAAGCCTGAAACCATCAACTACCGTACGTATAAGCCGGAGCGTGATGGTCTTTTCTGCGAAAGGATTTTCGGACCTGTAAAGGATTACGAATGTCATTGCGGTAAATACAAGCGTATTCGATATAAAGGAATCATTTGCGACCGTTGTGGAGTTGAGGTTACCGAGAAAAAGGTTCGTAGAGAGAGAATGGGACACATCCAATTGGTTGTTCCTGTAGCTCATATCTGGTACTTCCGTTCGCTTCCAAACAAAATCGGTTACCTACTAGGACTTCCAACTAAGAAGTTGGACATGATTATTTACTACGAGCGTTATGTAGTAATTAACGCTGGTGCTGCGGTAAACAATGAAGGTGAAGCGTTGAACTACATGGACTTCCTTACGGAAGACGAGTATTTAGATGCTTTGGAAAGAATGCCGAAGGAAAACCAATATTTGGATGATAATGATCCAGAGAAGTTTCTTGCTAAGATGGGAGCCGAGGCTCTTGAGTCTTTGCTAATGGGCTTGAAATTGGATGAGCTTTCGTTTGACCTTCGTCACAAGGCTAACACAGAAACAAGTCAGCAACGTAAGAACGAAGCACTTAAGAGACTTCAAGTAGTTGAAGCTTTTAGAGGAGC
>CALCGD010000288.1 GCA_937900875.1 uncultured Flavobacteriales bacterium | reverse complement strand
AAAAAGCAGATTGCAACAATTATTTGCCACGTTTTGTACCCACCTGCTTTTGTGAGTTCGGTGCATTTTGGACATGATACATTTGCCATGTTTATTGGTTTTTGGTTTCCTACTCTTAAGGCTTTTCGGTTTCGCCCCGTTTAAAAATGGTTTCTGGACTCCATGCAGTTTGAATCAAATATAGAAATAAAGGTATTACGCTGTTACTGTTCGTTCTAAGCGCCCCACCTTTTAGAAATTCAATTGTGCTCTTGAAATCATTTTCGAGTATTGGATCAATGGTTAATTTCACCTAAAACCAAAACCAACGTCAGAATGTCGTTTAAAATAGGTGTGCTTCTTTCAGGAAATGGGGTATATGATGGGTCTGAAATTCACGAAAGTGTATTGACCCTTTTGGCCATTGATGAGAACAGAGGACAGGCCTTGTGCTTTGCCCCGAACATTAATCAGCATCATGTTGTAAACCATCTTTCAGGAAACGAAATGAACGAGCAACGAAACGTTTTGATTGAAGCCGCTCGAATAGCACGTGGTGCGATTACTGATTTAGCGGAAGTCACTTCAGCGTCTTTAGATGCCTTGGTTGTACCTGGTGGATTTGGTGCTGCTAAAAACCTTACTAAATGGGCATTTTCGGGTCCAGAAGGGGAGATTAACCAGCAAGTAAAGCGAATTATTACTGAAATGGTGCAGTCGAAGAAGCCAATTGTTGGATTATGTATGGGACCAACAGTTATTGCTAAAGCGCTGGAAGATACTGGGTTGAAGCAACATCTTACGGTAGGAACTACCAAAGAAACATCTCCTTATGAGATTGATGCTATTAGTGCTGGAATGGAAAAAATCGGGGCTGTGGTTGAGATGAAAACCATTAAAGAGATTTCAATTGACGTTGAAAACCGCATAATTTCCGCTCCATGCTATATGATGGAAGGCTCCATAACGGATGTACGAGACAACATTAAACAAGCAATTGATGAGTTGTTTGAAATGTTGGAAGCATAACGAATGAGAATCGTCTTAGCATCAATCAGCGTATTTCTACTTCTCTTAGCATCTTGTTCTAAGCAGCCAATTTATAATGGAGATTATACTAGAATTGAAACCGGACCAGGTCCGGAAGATATTGCTTTAGACACTATTGGGAACAGCGAACGCATCATTATTTCCTGCTCTGAAAGAAGAACATCTGATTACAGCCGAAATGGACTTTATGATTTCAACGTTAAAAGCGAAAAGTTGGTGAGACTACCAATTGAAGGATTGCCAGAAAACATCCAACTCAGACCGCATGGTATCGATATTGGTTTGGTGAATGGCACAAAACTATTGCACTGCGTAAACCACGAGAAAAATGCAGAATCGTTTCCGCCAGCAGGCAGGCAGAGTGTGTTGGTTTTCGAATTGTTGGATGATAAACTCGTTTTTAAAGAGCAGCTAACGCACATTCTTATGGTGTCTCCCAATGATGTTTGCATCGACCAAAAAGGAGGCATATTTGTTTCTATTGATAGTGGTAAAATTAACAGCAAGTGGGAGAAATTGATGGCGCTAAAGCGTAGTTACGTGCTTCATTTTGATGGTCAAAAATGGGAGCAAGTAGGTGAGAAACTTCGTTATGCAAACGGAGTAGGCGTAAAGAATGACCGCATTTACATTACCGGTGCGCAGGAGAAAAACATCTATTCTTACCGCATTAATGACAATGGAACTTATTCTGATAAACGGAACCACCCATCTTTGAAAGGAAATGATAACATCACCTTTTACGGTGATAAACTCGTCACAACCGCACACTTAGACTTTCTAAAATTCTTGAAGCACGTGAAGAATGCTGATGAACCAACTCCATGCGCTGTGTACACACTAGATTTAGTAACAAACGAATTGGACACCCTTTATTTAGACAACGGGACGGTTATGAGCGCAGCTTCAACAGGTCTTGTTTATAAAGGAAACCTGTATGCTTCGCAAATTTTCAATCCGTTCATACTGAAGTTACAACTCAACCACTAAGCACCAGTTATGCCAGAACTCATCTTTTCAATTGAACTTTGCCCATATATTTGGGTTGTTAAAGGAGGAAGATAACATGGGATTGGAGCAGGATATTAGTCAGGATAAGGGTTTTGCAAGCGAGCGCCATAAGGCTATTATTAACATAATCTATACTGAAGGGTGGCTGCGAAACAATCTCTCAGAAGCTCTAAAGCCATTTAAGCTTACGAGTCAGCAGTACAATGTGCTGAGAATATTAAGGGGTAGTAGTCCTAAGCCTTTGAGTACTTCCTGTATTAGGAGTAGAATGTTAGATAAAATGTCTGATGCTTCAAGAATCGTTGACCGATTGTTTAAGAAAGGTTTGGTGGAGCGTAAAGTCTGTAAATCAGACAAGCGACTGGTTGATGTACATATCTCAAAAGCAGGTCTGAGTCTTTTAAAGAAAATTGACCCTATTGTAGATGAATTTGATTCGTTTTTCGGTTCAATTACTGATGTTGAAGCGGAAATGCTAAATCACATTCTAGATAAACTTAGGACCTAATTCTTTCTTTGGTTTGCGCTAAGTATTCTCTGACGCGCTCTTCTAAAACTTTTAAAGGCATAGCTCCTTGGCCAATCAATACCTCATGAAATTCACGCATGTCGAAGTGCTCCTTTAATTCAAATTTAGCAAGTGCTCTTAGTTCCAAAAACTTAAGCTGTCCAACTTTATAAGCGCATCCTTGTCCTGGCCATACAATGTATCTGTCGACTTCGTTTTTTGCTTCAGATTCAGATAAACCTGCATTGTCAACCATAAACTCTACTGCTTGTTGTCTTAACCATTTTTTGTGATGAATACCAATATCTGTCATCATTCTGGCGGTTCTAAATAAATCAGATTTAATTAGTCCAATCCTATCCCAAGGGTCTTCAGATTCAGTCATTTCATGACCCAATTGCTCGGCATACATTGCCCAACCCTCCGTATAGGCTTCAAATGGCAGAAACCGCCTGAATGTTGGTAGGTTGTTCAGTTCGGATTGTATTCCTTTTTGTAGGTGATGCCCAGGAATTCCTTCATGAAAAGCATATGACTTGGCAAGATGTTCCGTCAAATTCGAAGCTTTCCAAGTATTCACATACATTTTGCCAATTGAAGGGGATGTGCCTCTAGGAGGTATATAAAAGGCCAATGGCCTATTAGCCGAAGACTGCTCAGGTACTTCTAAAACCTGCATTTCAGTAGTTGGTAGGCGTGAGAAGTATTTCTCCAACTTGTCGTTTACTGACCTTGCTTGATTATTAAAGAATTCGACACAGTGAGCCCTACCTTCTGGAGTGTTGGGGAAAGAGTTGGCAGACGCAATATCAATTGCTTGTGAAACCAGCATAGGGTCCATTTCGTCCAAATCATTTCCTACCATTTCAAGCAAAACTGCTAATTCACCTTTCAGCCGGCTCATTTCCATTTTTCCTATCTCGTACAACTCGTCTGGAGAGTTTCGTAGACCAGTATTTTGCAAAAGGCAGTATTGGTAATATTCATTTCCCTGAGGTAGCTGCCAGACCCCGGCAATAGATAGTGAGCTACGTTCTAGTTGCATTAAATAGCCGCTAAGACGTTTGTATGCAGGTAAAACCGTCTCTTGAATAATGAGAATGCACTCATCTAAATATTTCTGTTTCGATTTAGGATTTAACAGGCTAATTGATGTAATTTCTTGCTCAAATCGTTTGTAAAAAACACTCGATTTAACTTCTTGCTCCATAATCGTACTACAATATTGAGTAGCTGATTGAATGATAAATGTTGGAGCGACAATGCCTAGTTTTCTTCGCTCTTCAAGGCCATCAATGAGACTACCAAATTTGTCGTCTATAGCCTCAAGTCTAAGCAAGTAGTTCTGAATATCCCGTTTATTATTTAGCGGATGCGAGCGCATGAATTGAGGGATATCGATATGCGGACCAGATATTTGAGTGACCGGATAATCGTGAAATAAGAATGGTTCTCCTTCAACCCCAACTTCCAGAAACCACAGAAGGGCATCATAGGAGACCTGTTCTTCAACGTCTAGCTTTTCTCGGTCGTAACTTTTTAATATACTGAGGTTAGACCTTCCAACTCCAGCCAATCGTTTGGTTGATGCAGGCGAAACATCGGTTAATTCAGATTCATAGCTAGTAAAACCGAAAGGAGCCAAAACACCCGTTTGAGAAAGCGCTTCAGGATCATTCCACAGAAACTCAATATATGCCCGCTCATAAAACTGATTAATATTGAAAGGTTTGTACCAGAGAAGATTAGCAAACCATAACCCTACAAGCAGCATCATTCCAACCACAAAACATATAGCTATTGTAAGTCTTTTTCTCATTCTCCTCAAAGTAAACAATTGCCAAAGGAATATGGTTTCTTTGCCTGAACATGAAGGTTGAAATAATTACAATTGGAGACGAAATTCTCATAGGTCAAATTATCGACACAAACTCTGCCTGGATGGCACAGGCGCTTAATGACATTGGAGCCAAAGTGGAGCGAATAGTCACAATTAGCGATGGGTTGGAGGAGATAATACTGGCGGTTTCTCAAGCAGAAAGTAGGGCAGACGTGGTTCTAATTACGGGTGGTTTGGGTCCCACGAAAGATGATGTAACCAAGAAGGCCCTTGCTCAATACTTTGATTGTGGATTTACATTTTACCCAGAAATTGAAACGCACATAGCCAAACTTTTCGAACGATTTGGTAAGAAAATGAGCGATTTAAATAGGCTTCAAGCAGAACTTCCTTCGGCATGTAAACCGCTACAAAACAATCAGGGTACCGCACCAGGAATGCTCTTCGAGAAAAATGGCACTCTAGTGGTGAGCATGGCAGGAGTTCCTTACGAGATGAAAGGAATTATGACCGAACATGTGATACCAATGCTTATCGAAAAATTCGATGCACCAACCATCATACATAAAACCCTACTAACCATGGGAATGGGAGAAAGTTGGCTGTCTGAACGGATAGCGGATTGGGAAGATTCTTTACCGTCAGAAGTGAAGCTCGCTTACTTGCCATCACCAGGAAGAGTGAGATTGAGGTTGTCTGCTTTTGGGCAAGATAAAGCTGCTTTGTCGGAGAAATTGAATTTGGAAGTAGTTAAGATTCAATCGTTAATTCCTGAATTAATCTATGGTTATGATGATGATACCATTGAGTCAGTTGTCGGAAATCTATTGAGAGAAAAAGGTAATACAGTTAGTACCGCTGAAAGCTGCACTGGAGGCCTGATTGCTCACAAAATAACATCCATTTCTGGTTCGTCAGAATACTTTCTAGGCTCAATAGTTTCTTATGCCAACGAGGTAAAAATTGAATTACTTGGAGTTCAAGAACAAAACCTTATTGATTTTGGCGCTGTGAGCGAGCAAGTTGTTGTTCAAATGGCGGAGCGAGTGAGGCAAAAGATGAAAACAGATTATTCCATTGCGACTTCAGGTGTTGCTGGCCCGACAGGTGGAACTGATGAAAAGCCAGTTGGAACCGTCTGGATTGCGGTTTGCGGACCGAATGGTACAAAATCTAAGAAGTTCCTTTTTGGTCAAAATAGAGAACGAAACATTGAGATTAGCGCAAACGCGGCTTTAAATCTCTTACGAAAGGAGCTAATTGGAGGAACGTAATAATGAAAAGAACATTATTACATTTGGAATCAACCCCTAAATCCCAAAACAATGACTAGACAGTTCTTTTCACTTTTGATGGCAATTGCTGTCATATCCGTAGTTGGATGTAAAGAAACTCCCCAAGACTTTGGTGCTGATTTTGAAGCAGATCAAGTGCAAATTGGAGTAGGACAGGCAATCAATTTTGAAGATAACTCTATTGGAGCAACTAGTTGGACCTGGACATTTCAGGGAGGCGAGCCTTCTACTTCAACAATGAAGGACCCGGACGGAATCTTGTATGCTGCAGTCGGGACATTTAACGTAACGTTGACAATTAGTTCGGACCAAGGAGATGCCACAGAAACGAAACAAGGTTATATAGTGGTTACCCAACTTCCTGGCGGATGTGAAGGAACCACACTTGTTACTGATATTGACGGTAATTCCTATTCGGTTGTTACTATTGGTTCTCAGTGTTGGATGGGAGAGAATTTGAAGACAACTAGCTTTAAGGATGGTTCTTCAATACCAGAAGTAACAGATACTGAGCAATGGAAAACCCAAACAACACCTGCTTTTTGTTGGTATAATAATGATAATAGCCACGATGCAACTTACGGCAAGCTTTACAATTGGTATACAATTGAAGACGCCCGAGGAGTTTGCCCCGAAGGATGGCACGTTCCGTCAGATGCCGAGTATAGTGTTCTTACGAGATATTTGGGCTCGGCAGATGATGTAGCAGCAGGAAGGTTAAAAGAATCTGGAATTGAACATTGGAATGACCCTAATACTGGCGCTTCAAACAGCAGCGATTTTACTGGTTTACCAGCTGGCATGCGTTTTCAGGAAGGTCAATTTGACCATATGGGGAAAAATGGTCTTTTCTGGTCGTCAAGACGAGAAAGCGAATCATTGGCTTTCTATTTAACATTAACATACAATAGCGCTGCATCTTATCGCACTTACATCTATAAACGAAGCGGATTTTCGTGTAGATGTGTGAAAGATTAAACGACACAAATTTTAGCAACAAAAGAGTGTTGGTAAAGTTGTTTGATGTGTGAATATTTAATTTTACATTTGCACCCCGAAATTTAGAATACACTAAGTACAAAGAGCCATGTCTAAGGTCTGCGAGATAACAGGAAAGAAAGTAATGATGGGAAACAATGTTTCTCACTCAAAGAGAAGAACGAGACGTACATTTCTTCCGAATTTGTTCAAGAAGCGTTTCTTTTTAGCCGAAACAGGCGAGTGGATCTCAATCAAGGTTTCTGCTTCTGGTCTAAGAACAATTACTAAAAAAGGCCCTGACGCTGCTGTAAAAGAAGCACGCGCTAAAGGCTTTATGAAATAATAATATTTCTTAAAATCATATAAACGCTACCATCGGTTTTAACTGGTGGTAGCGTTTTTGTTTTCTTTAAATACCATGAGAGCAACAATCCTATTATTTCTTCTGCTTTTTTCAAGCCTTTCGCATGCGCAGGAATACACTTTAGCCGATACACTTCGGGGTACATTGTCTTCAATTCGTTCGTGTTTCGATGTGACCTACTACGATCTTCAAATCGATTTAGATATTGAGTCTAAAACACTAACCGGGGTTAATCATATCCATTTTACCAACACCGCAGATTACGATTTATTTCAGATTGATTTGTTCAAGAATATGCGCTTGGATAATGTTTTATACAACGGCCAAACTCTAAAATTTGAGAGAAAGCACGATGCAGTTTTTGTCTCTTTTCCATCAACCATGAAAAAGGGAGAAAGCGGAATGATCTCCGTTCATTATGCGGGTACGCCAATTGCAGCTAAAAACGCCCCGTGGGATGGTGGTTTTGTTTGGAAACAAGACGCAAATGGAAAACCATGGATTGGTGTGGCTTGCGAAGGTACAGGTGCAAGCCTTTGGTGGCCGAATAAGGATCATTTGTCTGATGAGCCGGATAGTATGCGCATCAGTTGTATTACTCCTGCAGATTTGATGTGTGTTTCTAATGGAGAGTTGGAAAGTAAGGCATCACTTGGAAATAGAACGGTTTGGAATTGGAAGGTCAGTTACCCAATCAACAATTACAATGTAACCTTGAATGTGGCGGATTATGGCCATTTCGCAAATACGTATACAAACAGCTCTGGCGAAGAATTGAAGTGCGATTACTACGTTCTGAAGGATAATTTGGAGAAGGCAAAAGAGCAGTTTAAGCAAGTAACCGAAATGATGGATTGCTTCGAAGAAGCTTTTGGTCCATATCCATTCTATAAAGATGGATACGCGCTCGTTGAAACTCCCTATTTAGGAATGGAACACCAAGGAGCAATTGCTTATGGAAACAAATACATGCCTGGGTATCTAGGTCGGTTTCCAAATGAGATGGACTTTGATTACATCATCATTCATGAAACTGGCCACGAATGGTGGGGGAATAGCGTAAGTATGAAAGATGCTGCCGACATGTGGATTCACGAAAGCTTTTGCACCTATTCTGAATCTGTTTTTGTAGAGTGTAAATACGGATACGATAAGATGTTGGAGTATTTAGCTTATCAGCGGAATTTCATAAACAACAAATCGCCCATTTACGGTGAGTATGGTTTAAACCAAGAGGGAAATGGGGGCGATATGTATTACAAAGGAGCCTGGATGATTCATACTTTTAGAAATGTGCTGAACAATGATTCTTTGTTCAGTTCCATATTGAAAGGAATAGCACAGGATTTTGCTTATCAGACGGTAGATGGAAACGATATTATCAATTATATCAACACTAAAACCAGTCACGATTACAGTTCTTTTTTCAATCAATACTTGAAGTTTTCCGATGTGCCTGTTTTAGAATACCGTTGGGTGAAAAAGAACCTCGAATTACGATGGAAAACAGATGTTCCAAGATTCTCGATGCCCATGGTATTAAGCGCTCCAAAGTTGGGTCAGAAGCGTGTCTTGGTATCTAATCAAGATTGGAACTCTATTCAGGTTTCTAAGAAGGATATGAAGTCTTTAAAATTTGCGGACGATTTGTTTCTGATCTTGACTAAGAAAATAGCTACCAACTAATTAGACTGTTAGGTGATTGAAATAGATGCTCAGCATACGAGTAGCGCGCACATTAGACTACCTGAAAAGCACAATCTATAGAATAGCCCGTAAAAACTACATTTAACAGTGTTTGATGTATGGTTAATAAAACATACATTTGCACTCCGAAATTTTTGAGTTAAAGAAATGGCAAGAAAAGGAGATAGAATTCAGGTTATTCTTGAGTGCACAGAGCACAAAGAAAGTGGACAGCCTGGCACTTCTAGGTATATTACTACCAAGAACAGAAAGAACACGCCTGACCGTGTTGAGTTAAAAAAGTACAACCCAATCTTGAAGAAGATGACGGTTCATAAAGAAATAAAGTAACTGAAAGATGGCTAAGAAGACAGTAGCAACACTTAAGACTGGAGCTGGACGAGAGTTTACCAAAGTGATTAAAATGGTAAAATCTGAGAAGTCTGGCGAGTACGCTTTCAAAGAAGAAGTTGTTCATAACGATCACGTTAAGGACTTTTTCTCGAAGGACCACTAATAACACACACCACGTTATAGCTAAGGCTTCTCTCTGAGTTCAGGGAGAAGCTTTTTTATTTTACACAATGGGATTATTCGGATTTTTTTCAAAAGAAAAAAAGGAAAAGCTTGATGAGGGTTTGGAAAAAACGCGTGAAGGTGTTTTTTCCAAACTAACTAAAGCCGTCATCGGAAAATCTAAGATTGACGATGAAGTTCTTGATAACCTGGAAGAAGTATTGGTTACTTCGGATGTTGGTGTGGATACAACGCTTAAGATTATTGAGCGCATAGAAGCCAGGGTTTTGGCTGATAAGTATGTAGGAACCGACCAGTTGAATAAAATGCTTCGTGAGGAAATTGTAGCTCTCCTGAAAGAGAACAATGGCGGATATGTAGATGGAATGCCTATTCCAGAAAACACGAAACCATACGTGATTATGGTTGTCGGAGTAAACGGTGTTGGTAAGACCACTACCATAGGTAAGCTAGCTCACCAACTAAAAACTTCAGGAAAGAATGTTGTTTTGGGCGCAGCAGATACGTTTAGAGCTGCTGCGGTAGATCAACTGATTATTTGGGGAGAACGCGTTGGGGTTCCGGTTATTAACCAAGGAATGAACGCGGATCCCGCGTCTGTAGCTTTCGACACTTTAGAATCTGCGGTTGCTAAGAATGCTGATGTAGCCATTATTGATACTGCTGGTAGACTGCACAATAAGGTCAACTTGATGAACGAGCTGACCAAAATCCGTAGGGTGATGGATAAGGTTGTACCAGGAGCGCCTCACGAGATTCTTTTAGTTTTAGATGCCTCGACTGGTCAGAATGCGATTGAGCAAGCTAAGCAGTTTGTAAAAGCTACCGAAGTAAACGCGCTGGCTCTCACCAAGCTTGATGGAACAGCTAAAGGTGGAGTCGTAATCGGAATTTCAGATCAGTTTAAAATTCCTGTTAAATACATTGGAGTTGGAGAAGGAATAGAAGATCTTCAAGTGTTCAACCGCGAGGAATTTGTAAACTCACTTTTTCCGAATAATTAAGATTTGAAAGCCAGAACTCTCAAAAAGAATAAGATCAACGTCATAACGTTGGGTTGTTCCAAGAACATTTACGACAGTGAGGTTTTGATGGGGCAATTGCATGCCAATGACATTGAAGCTGAACACGAATCAACCAATGACGAAGCAAATATTATCGTCATCAATACCTGCGGTTTTATCGATAATGCCAAACAAGAAAGCATTGATACTATTCTAAGATTCGCACAAGCGAAGGAAGATGGTTTAGTGGAAAAGGTGTTTGTTACCGGATGCCTTTCAGAGCGTTACAAGCCAGACTTAGAAAAAGAAATTTCTAATGTAGATCAGTATTTCGGCACACGAGATTTACCAAAGCTTCTAAAGGTTCTTGGTGCCGATTATAAGCACGAATTGGTTGGTGAAAGACTTTTAACTACACCTTCTCATTACGCGTATTTCAAGATTTCTGAAGGTTGTGATAGACCCTGTTCTTTCTGTGCTATTCCTTTAATGCGAGGAAAGCACAAGTCAACTCCAATTGAAGAATTGGTCGAGTCTGCCAAGAAACTTGCCGCAAAAGGGGTTAAAGAGTTGATGGTTATTGCTCAAGATTCCACCTATTATGGATTGGATATTTACGGTAAGAGAAGACTGGCAGATCTTTTGAAAGAATTATGCAAAGTTGACGGCATAGATTGGATTCGCTTGCATTATGCTTTTCCAGCGGGTTTTCCTGAGGATGTTTTGGATGTGATGGCCGAGGAGCCAAAAATCTGCAATTATTTGGATATGCCACTTCAGCACATTGCTGATAACGTGCTCAAATCTATGCGAAGAGGTACAACTAAGGCCAAGACGGATAAGTTGCTCAACCTAATTAAAGAACGAGTTCCTGGAGTGGCGTTGAGAACAACACTGATTGTAGGGTATCCTGGAGAAACGGAAGAAGACTTTAATATTCTAGTAGATTGGGTCAAAGAAATGCGTTTTGAGCGTTTAGGGGTGTTTACGTACTCTCACGAGGAGAATACGCACGCTTATCTGCTTGAGGATGATGTTCCGGATGACGAAAAACAAAGACGAGCCGAAGTTGTTATGGAAGTTCAACAGGAGATTTCCATGGAGAAAAATCAAGAACTAATCGGTAAAACTTTAAAGGTTTTAATAGATCGAGTAGAAGGCGACCAATTTGTTGGAAGAACTGAATATGATTCTCCTGAAGTTGATAATGAAGTGCTGATTCCAGCAAATGATAATTACCTGAGAATTGGTGATTTCGCGAATGTTGAAATCCTCAATGCCGAACATTTTGATCTCATAGGTAAAGTAGTCTGACATGGAAGTGACCCGAATCTCTTTAGAACATACGGGTCGTTTTAATCGGCTTATTCTTGATTACATCAATCAAGACGAAAAGCTGAATGAGTTTTATTCACTCCCTCACGAATTAAAGAACTACAAACAGCAGATTCAAAATCGCGCTAAAATTCCAGTTAATCGAGAATTGTTAGCAGATGCGTTAGTAATGCAATACCAAACAATTGGTGGCGCCAGTTCCTTAGTCCTTGAGAATATAGAGTCTCTTCGAAAGGAAAACACCTACACCGTTACCACAGGCCATCAGCTCAATATTTTCACTGGTCCCTTGTATTTTGTATATAAGATTCTCCACACGATTCGATTAGCGGAAGAACTCAGAAAGGCGCATCCTGACAATAATTTCGTTCCTATTTATTGGATGAATTCTGAGGATCATGATATTGATGAGGTCGGGCAATTTAATCTTTTCGGTAAAAAATACATTTGGGATGCAGAACAGTCTGGTTCAACAGGAAGAATGGATTCATCCAGCTTGGCTAAGTTTTGTGAAGAGTTAAAAATCGTGTTTGGTAGCAACCCCGAAACATTGGGTTTAGTGCAAATTTTTGAAAAGGCCTATACTCAGAGCGAGAATTTAGCAAGTGCCACACGCAATTTCTCGAATGAGCTATTCGGTAAATACGGTTTGGTCATTATTGATAGTGATGACAGGAGCCTTAAAGCTTCATTTACGAGTTACGTTACTCAAGACATAGTAGAAAATAGCCCGTTCCATTCAGTGAAGCAGGCAAATCTAAAGCTTGAATCGACTGGATACCATACGCAGGTCAAACCACGTGAAATCAATTCGTTTTATCTGATTGATGGCATTAGAAATCGAATTGTTAGAACTGAAAAGGGCTTTCATGTTCTCAAAACTGAGATTCGATTTACTCAAGAAGAACTGGTTGTTGAGATAAAAAGTTATCCAGAAAGATTCAGCCCCAATGTGGTACTGCGGCCGTTGTTTCAAGAGTTCATTCTTCCTAATCTTACGTACATCGGTGGGGCTGGAGAATTGGCTTATTGGCTCCAATACCGAGATTATTTCCATTCGATGAATGTGAGTTTCCCTATGTTATCGTTAAGGAATCACTTTCTTCTGATGGATCAAGCCACAAGCCAGAGAATGGTTGAGCTACAACTAGTTGGTCAAGATTTATTTCATTCAATTGATGACCTTATCAAAGACTTCTTGCTTGGCATTTCGGATGCCGATGTTGCCCTGAATAAGGAATTAAACTTGGTTAATGACTTGTATGATAGCTTGAAAAACAAGGCCATCAACATTGACTCTTCCTTAGCTTCTTCATTAGAATCAGAGCAGGTGAGAGTTGCCAAGGGAATAGAGCAGTGGGGAGGCCGTTTCTCCCGGGCACTAAAGCAGAAGAATGAAGTATCGGTCAAGAGAATCCAAAAACTGCATGCAAAGCTTTTTCCACATGGTTATTTGCAAGAAAGACATGAGAATTTTCTGTCATTCTACTCCAACTCAGAAACAGGGTTTCTAGATCAAATTCATCTAGCCACAGAACCGTTTTCTACGGATTTCGGGATTGTTAAATTAGCCTGAGCGGCAATTAGAAAATCTTCGGTGTGCTTCGAGGACCGTGCCAGTTGTAGCAGTTTCTTGCACGTTTCTTGGCATAACGCGATTTCTGACCAAAGCCTGCGCGTGTAAATTCGATAATTACTGCAATCTCGTGACTACCTGCCGTAGAACCCGCTAGTTTAGAAAGAGTCAGGTCGTAGCTATATCCAATCTGATACATGAATGTTTTGCTCCGTGTCATCCCTCGCATACCAACGTTAAACATTAATGCATCCGTATCGTCACCTTCAAACTTAAACTCGTTTCTGTACCAAACCCCAATCATAACTGGAGCTCTCAAAGCGTAAAGACCCACGTTTAATGTAGAGAGCGTTTTTTGGTGCTCGTACATAATATTTGGTGAGAGGTAAAAAGGATTCTTGCTTCTCACTTTTGAAAGAGAAACCAACATACTGTAATGACCTAAGAAACGAATAGGAAGTTTTTCCGTTCGTCCAAGTAATGATTCGTTTGGTTGAGTAATGTGGTGTGCCGCAAAACCAACAGTATTTGCAATAACTTTTCTCGACTTTACTGTTCTTCCACCACCTGGTTTAAGATTGAATCGAGCGAGCATACCAACATTAAAATCGGGCATCTCTACCTTCAGTTTCTCAGGCCGCTGTGCATTCGTTGGATTAATGTTTCCGTAAATAGGGTGCAATTGGTCAGAGAACACGAATGCATCCCAGTCCTTAATTTCCTTGCTTAGGTAAGCGGCATCCAACCCAAAATGAAGGTCAAACATTCTAGGTATTACGATCAATCTGTACGAATACATGAAGCTGTAACGTTGCGTTTGCAACTGACCTTCACCTTCATTACTAGCGTTTGCAAGAAATCCAATCCCTCCAAAAATATTAGGGTCTCCAATATCAACACCGCCAGAATAGGTCGAAAAATCTCCGGGAATGGCCGTCCATAAATTTCTGTAGTTAAAATTGAACCTCAAACCAAGGTCAGCCCCAGCATAAGCAGGGTTTATATAAGTACGATTTGCGTAAAATTGAGTGAACGTGGCATCCTGCGCCTTAGCGAAAGATGTGCCAAGCACACCAATAAAAACAGTAAAAAGAAGTTTGCGCATCATCATCAACAATATCCTTTCAGAGTGGTTTATACTGGAGATTCACATTTTCGTTACATAAATTTCCATCAATGTGGTTCATCCTGCTTGATTAACATAAAACCATGAACAATTTTCTTGAATCTTGTGTGTCATATTGTTTCTCTCAACTAACTTCGAATCGTGAATAGAAAAATACTTTTTGCCGTTCTTGTTGCAGTGCTATTTGGTGGATGCAATGAGGTTGACGATACTGAAAAACCGGTAGTTACAATTGAAAGCCCTTCTGAAAATGATGTGGTTACAACTGGTGATGGACTACGTTTGGTGGCTACCGTGAGTGATGACACAGGCTTACTTCAATATAAATTGACTATTTCTGGAGTTGATCAATTAAATGGCATTGCGGCAGACTCCACGCTACATTTAATAAGTGTAGAAGGAATAGCCAATGGTGTAAAGGCCATCTACTTAGATGATGTGATTAATCTGCCAGACAGCACCTTCAACGGACATTATTATGCTACACTAACTTGTATTGACGTGGAAGGAAATCAATCAATTAGAGATACTGTGTTCTTTCAAATAGAAAATAGTATTGATTCTACTGATCCCGTTTTTAATGTTGCCGGTCCTGCCAATGATACACTCTTTTTTGGGCAAGGGTTCTCTCCTTCAGGCTCAGTTACAGATTCTCAGTCATTGATTTATTCAAGCATTTACATTGGGCGAACAGACGGATCGCAAGAAATTCACTCTTTCCAGTTCCCAAATATTTCAGATAACGCAGTGAATTATGGCAATATCGGCTGGTATTTTAGTGTGGATAGCACCTGGAGTAAAGGCAATTACCATATTTATTACACCGCTTGGGATAATTATACAGGCGTCACTCACCAAATTCCTTTTTACGTTACCTATTAATGATTGAGCAGAAGAAAAGAACGTTCGTATTTGATTTTGATAGTACGCTAACAACAGTTGAGGCCTTCGAAGAGTTGGCTGAAATTTCACTTAAATCAGACCCTAAAAAGAAAGAGAAAATAGCTCAGATTGGTAGAATTACCGATCAAGGAGTTGATGGTGATATCACCTTCACCGAATCGTTAGAAAAGCGGCTAAAAATTTTAGGAGCGCATAAAAATCACCTCGATCCATTGGTGAGGCGTTTGAGTAGGAAAATTTCGCCTTCCATTTCTAGAAACAAGGAATTCTTTGTGAAATATGCAGAGGACATTTATGTAGTATCCTGTGGGTTCAAAGAGTTTATTGACCCAATAATGGCGAAATACAAGATTCCATCTGAGAGAATCTTTGCCAATACATTTGAATACAATAAAGGTGGTAAAATCACAGGTTTTGACCGCGACAATGACCTTTCTAAACCTGATGGGAAAATTGATCAATTGAGGAAAATGAACCTTCCAGGAGAGGTTCATATGATTGGTGATGGTTTTTCGGATTACCAGACGAGAGCGGCAGGTATTGCTGATAAATTTCATGCTTTTACAGAAAACATTTCAAGAAAAAATATTCTAGATAAGGCAGACCACATTGCGCCTAGCTTAGATGAAATTCTTTACACCGAGAATTTGCCAATGTCAATCTCGTACCCTAAAAATCGCATTCAAGTATTGCTTTTGGAAGGCATACATGAAGACGCGGTGGCGCAAATGAAAGCCGAAGGATACCAAGTTGAATTGCTAAGCGGAAGTTTATCTGAAGATGAATTATGCGTGGCAATAAAAGGAAAGCATGTTCTTGGAATTCGATCAAAATCTCAAATCACTCAAAAAGTGGTGGATGCAGCAGATCGACTTCTCGCAATTGGCGCTTTTTGCATTGGAACCAATCAGATTGACCTTGATGCGTGCATGCGCAAGGGAATTAGCGTGTTTAATGCGCCTTTTAGCAACACTCGGTCTGTGGTTGAAATGGTAATTGGCGAGATGATTATGCTCATGCGCGGCACGGTAGAAAAGAACATGGCCATGCACCGCGGAGAGTGGAATAAGTCTGCCAAGGGAAGTGTGGAGATTCGCGGAAAGAAGTTGGGAATTGTAGGGTATGGCAATATTGGCTCTCAATTAAGTGTGCTCGCAGAATCCTTAGGAATGCAGGTCGTCTACTTTGACACCGAAGAAAAATTAGCATTGGGAAATGCCCAAAAAGCAAATTCTCTAAAGGATCTTTTGAAAAAGTCCGATGTCATTTCGCTTCACGTCAGTGGAAATCCTCAAAATGAGGGCATGATTGGAAAAAAAGAGATATCGTGGATCAAACCAGGCGCAGTCTTTCTCAACTTAGCTAGAGGAAAGGTGGTGGATTTGGAAGCACTAAAAGCAGCTCTTGTTTCTGGACAAATTAGAGGAGCGGCTATTGACGTGTTTCCAGTTGAGCCAAAATCCAACGATGAACCTTTTTATTCTCCGTTTACCGGAATGGACAATGTAATTCTCACACCACATGTTGGCGGAAGCACGGTTGAAGCACAGAAAAACATTGCTGCTTATGTTCCAGATGCCTTGGTGAACTACATAAATACTGGTGATAGCTTCGCAAGCGTCAATTTACCCGGAATTCGAGTTCCGGAAGCTAAAGGAGCCCACAGACTACTGCATGTTCATCACAACATTCCTGGAATTATGGCTCGTATTAATAACATATTTTCAAGATTCAACATCAACGTTGTTGGGCAATACCTAAAGACCAATCAAGAAATTGGTTATCTGGTAACTGATATTGATAAGGAGTACAACTCAGATGTGGTTGATGAGTTGAAGCGAATTGATCACACAATCAAACTAAGGGTGCTTTACTAAAGATAATTACCGTTCAGGATTGTTATTAATTACCAAGGCAGCTATAACGCCTGGTACCCATCCAAGACACGTAAGTAGAAATGTTATGAGGATTGAACCGCACCCTTTATCTATTACAGCTAAAGGTGGAAAGACAATGCACAGAATAACTCTGCCAAACCCCATTAGTTTTCGAGTTCTCTTTTAAGAGCAGCCATTTTTATGGCCGTAATAGCAGCTTCATCTCCTTTGTTTCCGTGCACTCCGCCCGCTCTGTCTAACGCTTGTTGCATTGTATTTGGTGTGAGTACACCGAAAATAACGGGTAAGTTGTACTTAATATTCAAGTTGGTAATTCCTTGTCCAACCGCTTCACAGATGAAATCGAAATGCTTGGTTTCACCTTGAATAACTACACCAATGCAAATTATGGCGTCAAATTGCTCGGTTTCTGCTAGCAGTTGAGCACCCAAAGTCAATTCAAAACTTCCAGGAACATCTCTTCTAATAATGTCAGCTTCCGCTGTTCCAAACTTCAAGAAAGTATTTCTTGCACCTTCAAAAAGTGCTTCCGTAATTTCTGTATTCCATTCACTTACAACCACGCCAAACCGCATTCCTGCCGAAGAAGGAACAGCGTTGCTGTCGTAATGAGAAAGGTTTTTTAAAGCTGAGGACAATCTAGTTCAGATTTGCTTCAGCTCGAGCAATGTACTTATCAGCATTTCTACCCTCATTTGTAGTAGGATAGTTCTTCTTCACTTGCGTGTAGTAATCGATAGCCTTGTCGTACTTTCCATTCATTTCAGCGGCAAATCCTGCCTTCTGTAAATATACAGGCGTGCTAAAATCATTCTCGCTAGCGTCAACCGCTTTCTCATAGAAGCTGAGTGCCTCATCAACATTTCCAAGTTCCATGTGAGCATCTCCAGTAGCGCCAAATGCAAGAGCACCTAACATCTCTCCAACTCCGTCAAATGATTCAAGTTCGCTAATCGCATCTTCGAACTGACCGGTTCGTAGGTAACAAATTCCAGCATAGTAATGGGCTAAGTTTCCAGCAGATGTGTTGCCAAATTCATCAGCAACATCCAGAAAACCAAGATAGTTTCCATCACCGCTAAGAGCTAGTTCAAAGCTGTCTTTCCCAAAGTACTGTTCTGCAACAAACATTTGACCGTGAGCATCTTGCTCTAGAGGCTCTAAATACACCTTATTGTAAGCGAATACCGCTACAACAACAGCAATTAGTGCTCCAACCACACCCATGATAATTGTTTGGTTGTCGTTGATGAAGTCTTCGGTTTTTGAGTAAACCTGTTCAACATCAACAATTACCTCGTCCTTTTCAGTTGCTTTATTTTTCTTAGCCATAATCGAATTTTTCGAAGCGCAAAAATAGGTATAATTTCAATTTAGAAACGTGCTTAATTATCGCGCTATAATGTAGGATGGTTTCGTGCTAAAATCTGCGTTTGATTACATTTGACCCTTGCACAGAACATGCGGTTAAAGCAACTTTCACTTATCAACTTTAAAAACATTGCTGGCTTAGATGTAGAACTAGGCCCGAAATTCAACTGCTTTGTGGGTAATAATGGCTCGGGTAAGACTACCATTTTAGATGCTGTTCATTATCTGTCTGTGTGTAAAAGCTTCCTTAATTCTATTGATAGTCAGAATATAAAGCAGGATCAGCCATTCTTTGTCTTAGGCGGTACGTTCGTACAAGATGATGAGGAGTTTGCTATTCATTGTGCGCTAAAGCGTGAGGGGAAAAAGCAGTTTAAGAAGAATAAGAAAGAATATAAGCGACTCATGGATCATGTGGGTCTCTTTCCATCTGTAATAATTGCACCTACAGATGCTGACATAATAAACGGTGGAAGCGACTTGAGAAGGAAATTCTTGGATTCAGTTATTTCTCAAATGGACCGAGAATATCTGGCTAGTCTATTGCGCTACAATAAGGCGTTGTTGCAACGCAATGCGCTTCTCAAGTACTTTTTTGAAAACAGAACCTTCTCAGAAGCCAATCTTGATGTATGGGACATGCAGTTGTCGGAGATTGGGCAAGTAATCTTTGCTAAAAGGCAGGCATTTCTAAATGACTTTATCAGTGCATTCTCAGAAAATTACCAAACCATTTCTGGCACTGCCGAGCAAATTGGGCTTGTCTATAAGTCTCAATTGTTGGATGGTAAGATGTATGATTTACTAAAGGCTAATGTGTCAAAAGATAGGTCGTCAACTTACACAACTATTGGGGTTCATAAGGATGATTTAGAGTTGACAATAAATGATTTTCAGCTCAAGAAATTTGGATCTCAAGGGCAGCAGAAATCAGCCCTTGTTTCGCTCAAGTTTGCACAGTTCAAAGTGATGCACGAAAAGTGTGGTTTTACCCCCTTATTATTGCTCGATGATATCTTTGATAAATTGGACGATGATAGGGTAGGGCAACTGCTGAAATTAGTGGCTGGAAAAGACTTTGGTCAAGTGCTAATTACCGACACACATCCTGAGCGCGTAGCGGCTCTTTTAAAGGGTGAAAAAGACGTTAAAGTTTACCCTGTTTCTCAGGGCGAATTGCAGTCTTAGCATCACTATAATTCTTGTTTTTACCCGATTTAAGGCTGTAAATTCGTGATTTTACATTTGTAATTTACGATCGTAAACAGAATCAATGTAAATAGCTGTAAATCAACATTATATAGTATATTATGTCATGCGTTAGTGTTAATGTATGCTGTAGTTTACTAATGTAAAGTTGTAAACAGTTGAATCTTTTGAAGGTAGTCGGTTTACATTTGTATATCGATGGAAGAAATCACTGATAGAGTTAAAAGAGTTATGGAAGACCACAGTCTTTCCTCAGCCCAAATGGCAGACAAAATCGGGGTGCAAAGGTCGGCCATAAGTCACATTTTATCGGGTCGAAACAAGCCAAGTCTAGATTTCATTTTAAAGGTGCTAAATAGCTTTTCAGATGTGTCGTCTAACTGGCTTTTGTTGGGCGAAAAAGAGGTGTCAAAAACACCTGGTAAAGTGCCCCAAAATATCTCTCAAAAACAGACCGCGAAAACCATCGAAAAAGTCCTTATTCTTTACACCGATAAAACGGTTGAAGAGTATTCGTCCAACGGCCAATAAGTACATTTGGAATCCATGAGAAAAAAGGAACGATTCGAGAAAGTCATAAGCTATTTTCAGGAGCATATGCCTGTTGCCGAAACAGAGTTAGAATATGGAAATCCTTATGAGTTGTTGGTGGCCGTTATCCTTTCTGCGCAGTGCACAGATAAGCGCGTTAATATGGTTACTCCTGCATTGTTTGAGCGTTTTCCAGAAGCCGAATCTCTAGCCGAGGCGTCTTCCGATGAGGTGTTTCAGTATATCCGAAGTATCAGTTATCCCAACAACAAGGCTAAGCACTTGGTTGGAATGGCAAAAATTCTCCACAATGAGTTTAAGAATGTGGTTCCTTCAGATATAACAGAACTTCAAACTATGCCAGGAGTAGGGAGGAAAACTGCCAACGTCATTGCCTCGGTTGTATATGATAAGCCAGCCATGGCGGTAGATACACACGTGTTTCGTGTTGCGGCTAGGCTGGGTTTAACCACAAATGCAAAAACACCGTTGGCAACCGAACAGCAACTAGTGAAACAAATTCCTGAACATCTTATAGCTACGTCCCATCATTGGCTCATACTTCATGGACGGTATACGTGCTTGGCTCGCAAGCCAAAATGTGAGAAGTGTGGGTTGGGGCAGTGGTGCAAATATTTTGAGAAGAATTTTGGTTCGTAAATACATTACGTTCTAGCCCTTTAGACTTGCAATCAAAGTGGAAAACTTGGTAGCCAATCAGGTGGTAAACGAACCTAAACATCGTTACTTTGTTTTTCCCTCAAATCAAGATTGTAAGAGTAAATGAGCATAGTAACACTAAAGAAAGGAGACAAAGCGCCCAGTTTTTCAGGGAAAGATCAAGACGGGAAAACAGTTTCGCTGGCCGATTTTAAAGGAAAGCGTGTCATCCTTTTCTTTTATCCAAAGGATATGACACCCGGCTGCACCGCTGAAGCCTGCAATTTGGGAGAGAATTACTCCGAGCTTACATCAAAGGGGTTTGAGGTGATTGGTGTTTCTGCCGATAGCGAAGCAAGACATCAAAAGTTTATAGGCAAGTACAATTTGCCTTTCACGCTTTTGGCAGATACCGAGTTAGAAATCATCAAGTCTTACGGGGTTTGGGGATGGAAGAAATTTATGGGTAAAGAGTATGACGGAATACATCGAACCACGTTTGTAATCGGTGCTAACGGCATTTTAGAAAGCGTAATAATTAAAGTAAAAACCAAAGACCACACTGCTCAAATTCTAGAAGAATTGGGCGAACAATAAGAACCTAAGAAAACAAAGAAATTATGGCTAAAGACGTAAACGCAGAAAAGCAAAAGGCCCTTCAAATGGCTATGGATAAGTTAGAAAAAGCACATGGTAAAGGCGCCATTATGCGAATGGGCGACACGGCTGTTGAAGATGTAGAAGTGATTCCAAGTGGTTCAATCGGATTGGACGTTGCACTCGGAATTGGCGGTTACCCTAAAGGAAGAGTGATTGAGATTTACGGACCAGAATCGTCAGGTAAAACAACCTTGGCAATTCATGCCATTGCAGAAGCGCAGAAGAAAGGTGGTATTGCGGCATTTATTGATGCTGAGCACGCTTTCGACCGTTTTTACGCTGAAAAATTGGGCGTTGATATTGATAACCTACTTATTTCTCAACCAGATAATGGTGAGCAAGCGTTGGAAATCACTGAAAACCTGATTCGTTCTGGAGCAATTGACATTATCGTTATTGATTCGGTTGCTGCACTTACTCCAAGAGCGGAAATTGAAGGTGAAATGGGCGATAGTAAAATGGGACTTCAGGCTCGTTTAATGTCTCAAGCATTAAGAAAACTGACTGGCACAATCAGCAAAACAGGATGTGTTTGCATTTTTATCAATCAGCTTAGAGAGAAGATTGGAGTGATGTTCGGAAACCCAGAGACTACAACAGGTGGTAACGCGCTTAAATTCTATTCTTCTGTACGACTTGATATCAGAAGAGCTGGGCACATCAAGAATGGAGATACCATAATTGGAAGTCGCGCAAGGGTAAAAGTTGTGAAGAACAAGGTTGCTCCACCATTCAGAAAAGCAGAATTCGACATCATGTATGGCGAAGGAATTTCTAAGGTTGGCGAGATTATCGATTTAGGTGTTGATCATGGAATTGTGAAGAAAAGCGGTTCGTGGTTTAGCTATGGAGAAACACGATTAGGTCAAGGACGAGATGCAGTGAAGGAATTGCTACTTGATAATCCTGAGCTAAGCGAAGAGCTAGAGCTAAAAATTAAAGATGCTATTAACGGAGTTGTAGCGGTTGCTGAATGAGGAAATACAATCTGATATACATTGTCTTGCTGATTGTAGTCTTTGGCTGCAACAGTAAGCCAGAAACCAAAGAAGCAGAGTCGGTATTACAGGAGTCAGACATTGCGGCAATGCAAATGGCAAAGCTAGATAGCCTCACTCGGTTGATTGATGCTTCGCCTGGCGATGCGGCTTTGCTTCACGCCAGATCTAAAGCTTTCTTGGATGTAAACCAGATTAATTTCGCTTTGGCGGATGTAGGTCGAGCATTGCTAATCGACAGTACAAAAGCGCCTTACTACCTCACGATTTCTGATGTTTATTTCAGAATGAATGAGCCAGTTAAGTGCAAGAATGCGCTGCTAAAAGCTAATCAACTTCAGCCTGAGTATCGCGAACCGTTGTATCGATTGGCCCAGTTCGAACTGTACCTAGGGAACCACCAAAAGAGCATCGAGTATGCAAACGAAATGCTTCGACTTGATGCGAGAGACGACCGACCATTTTTGGTAAAAGGACTCTGCTACAAGGAACTTGGAGATACTGCAAAAGCCATTTTCAATTACTTAGAAGCCGTTACTGAAAATCCGGATAACTATGACGCGTACGTAGAATTAGGAATTCTGCATTACGGCAAAAAAGATGCACTGGCTGAGGGTTATTTGAAGAGTGCGCTAGATATACGGCCAGATGGATTGGATGCTATGTATGCGCTTGGAATGTACTATCAGAACAACGATAAACTGAACGAAGCACTAGAAACATACACCAAAATCCTAGGCCTAGATAGTCTTAATCAGAACGCCTATTTCAACATGGGCTTTATCCAGTACCAATATCTTCAGCTTTACAATGAAGCGTTGGTCAATTTTGAACAAGCAGTTAAGGTTAACCCAAAATACTTTCAGGCAATCTACATGCGCGGTTTGTGCTACGAAGCAAAAGGAGATGTTAATAGAGCCAAGCGAGAATACAGTTATGCCTTAGAGTTGAATCCTAATTACGATAAAGCGGCTAAAGGTTTGCAACGATTGGTGGGGAAGATGCCTCACTAGTTCGTGGCATGTTTGTTGCCTTGCAGCAAACAGTTCAATTTCTAACTTTATCGATTCATTAAAAGACCAATCAATGAAAACCTATTTACTCGGAGTTATGTTGGTATTTGCACTGCCAATTGGAGCCATGGCTCAAGCAGATGCATTGTGTGAGAACCTTAAGAAGGTTGTAGACGCTTCGCAAGATTATTTCCAAGAAATCAGAGGAGAAGAAACTTCTCTTGAAATACGAGGAGTTCCAAAACCATATTTAAAGTCAACTGCAGTTGTTAAGGAGGGTGTTGAAATGCTGATTACCGCAGATGAACTTTACCCAGAAGCCACAACTTATTTAGCTGAAGGAAAATTCATTTCTCCTGAATTGCAGTCTACCTACGCAAAAATGAAAGAAGCGCTTATTGCTTGTTTGGGAGATGAGTGGGTAAGCACAGAGAAAGACAAAACCAACGATATTTTCTTGGAAGACACAGAATTCAAGAAGTTGGTTATGAAAGAGAATAAGAAAGGAAAGAAGGTGAAGATTGAATTGTACATGTACAACCAACGAGAACTAAACAAGTGGGTAGTTGAGTTGAAAATCTTCGGAATCGGACGTAAAATTTGATAGTTCCACACAAAATTCAAAGCCCCTTCACGAAAGTGTTGGGGCTTTTTTTATGCCTTTCTCACAAAGAGTTGCGCTGTTTCGTATTTCACAACAACAATTGCTTCACCTTCATCTATGTAGCCCGATAGCGCTGTTGCGTCAAACGTATCACCGTCAATTTCAACCTTGCCAGAAGGACGAAGAATGGTGCTGGCCAGACCCGATTTTCCAATTAAACGGCTTTCTTCCGGTACACCTACAAATCCATCTGTTTTGTTCTGTACAGATGATAAAACCATTGAACTCATCATGGATGTAGCTAAAAAACGTTTAGCCAAATAAATGGAGCCGAAGAATCCGCCAACAGTAGCAAGCAGCACGGTTAAAAACGCATTGATAATATCCGTCTCAAGCGTCATCTCAAAATCTAACCCAACGTTGCCTACCAATGCCAATATCAAAGAGCTCATCACCAAGGCAATGCCAGCTACACCAGCCACGCCAAACCCAGGTATCACAAATACTTCTACACCCAACAGCACAATTCCCGCCATGAAAAGAATCACTTCCCAATTCTCAGCCAAGCCTTCCAAATAAAGCGGAGTAAAGTAGAGGAGGGCAGCTGTAATAGATGCCGCCAACGGAAATCCAATTCCAGGCGATTGTAGCTCAAAGTAGATGCCGCCAATAATTATCATAATCAGAATTCCGCTGATGGCAGGATTGACCATCCATCCGATAAAAGTTTCTAGGCCAGTTACGGTATAGGTTTTCTGCTCGTAAACAGGATATCCGTTTGATTTAAGCACCTCATCTACTGTTTCGTGCATTCCCTCACAGAAACCATGTGTAATGGCCTCAGAGGCTGTGAAAGTGATAACCTTGCCCGAATCGCTTACACCTTCAACATACAATGAAGCATCTACCATAGCCTCGGCTATATCTGGATTTCTCCCTTGCGCTTCAGCGGTAGAACGCATGGTACTTCGCATATAGCTTTGGTACTTGTCCGGCATTTGCTCGCCTTCTTGATTGACAACTGTAGCTGCGCCAATATTGCCCCCCTTACGCATGTAAATGCTATCGCAGGCAATAGAGATTAACGCACCTGCCGAAGCAGCATTGTTGTCTATAAACACCCAAACCGGGATTTTGCAATTTAGAATTTTGGTACGCATGGAGTCTGCATGAAGCACCATTCCGCCATACGTGTTCATATGCAACAAAATGAGGTCGGCATTCCATTCTTCGGCTTCTTCAAAGGCCTTTTGCATCTTTCGCCATACGGGCGGACCGATATCTTCCTTTATATCAAACTTGTAAACGCGCTTGGTGGCAGAAGAATCGACTTCTTCAATAGCGCTTATTGCTTCAGTTGTGTCTAGCGCAACTTCGGAACTGTCCTGACTGAATACAGGTTGAATAAGGAGGAAGGAAAAAAGAAAGAGAAGTATTCGATTCATCATTTCATAAAGCTACGCAGAAGCTTCAGAAATTCGGAATGAATATGTGGGTTGGTAGCAATGATTTCTTTCGAAAAAATGGCTTCGTCTTCTCCAGAGAAGTCAGATACAATGCCACCAGCTTCTGTTACCAGTAGCACGCCAGCTGCTACGTCCCACGGACTCAAACTGTATTCGTAAAACCCATCAAACCTACCGCAGGCAACATACGCAAGGTCGGTTGCAGCAGAACCTGGTCGTCTAATTCCGTGAGAATGCTTCATCAGGTGTTTGAAAAGCGCCAAGTATTGGTCTAATAGATGGTAATCGTAATACGGGAACCCTGTACCTAGCAGCGAATCGGCCACCTTGCTTGCAGCAGATACCGAAATTGCTTGTCCGTTTAGAAATGCTCCACCCGAAAGAGAGGCGGTAAACATCTCATCCTGATTTATCTCGTAAACAATGCCAATCAGTGGTTTTTTGTCTTGCAGCAAGGCAATACTTACCGCAAAGAAGGGCATGCCATGAATGAAATTGGTGGTGCCGTCCAAAGGGTCTATCACCCATTTTAGCGGATTAGAATCTTGTTTCTCGGTGCCTTCTTCAGTAATGAACCCTGCTTCGGGAAGCAGCTTTTTCAAGCCTTCCACTATCAGTTTTTCGGCACCCTTATCTACGTAAGAAACAAAGTCGTTATGCCCTTTAACCTCAACTTTTTGGGTAGTAAATGCTTTTCGTTCGTTGAGAATAAAAGCACCTGCAACGCGGGCAACTTCCTCAACCTGTTTTGCAAGGGTTTTGAGGTTGTTTGTATTCAATTCCATCAGTATTTGGCCAGTTTTGGACCAATCTTTTTAATGGTGAGAATGCCAATCAATCCAATTAAAATCATCACCGATGAGATGATCTCGGCCTGTGTAATTCCGTAGCCGAAGATGTTGTATTCGTTATTTACACGCACCTGCTCAATAAGCAAACGCTCAATACCAGAAAGCAAGAGATACCATACAGCCAGTTGCCCTGGAATTTGCCACCTCTTACGCATAAACCATAGGAAAGCGAAGATGGTCAAGGCCATCATGGTTTCGTAGAAAGGAGTGGGCCACGCATAGCCTGTGAGACTCACATAGCCTTTGCTTATAAAATCGGCTTGAAGGTCAATTCCAAGTACGTTATTTGGGTAGTTGTAAGACCACATCCAATCGGGTAGAAAACTCATCCACTCTGGTTTTGGTGCATCATTCGGAATTCCCCAATCTCCGTCTCCCGCAATTTGACAACCAATTCGCCCTATGCCATAAGCAAGCATAAGGCCCGGTAAGGCAGCATCTGTGAGATGAATTGCTCGGATATTGTTCTTGCGAGCATAGTATACAATGGCAATAGTGGCGCAAATAAATCCGCCTAAGAAAGACATGCCACTAAAGGATAGTAGCGCTCCAATAGGGTCGGCCATTAGGTCGTCCCAGTTTTCTAGGTTGTGAAAAATTTTAGCACCTCCAATTCCAAATACAGCCGCCAAAATGGTAATGGTACCAACATGCTCAGCTGGAGGTATGGTCATTTCCACCTCAACAGGTTCGGGAAGCGCATTTTTCTTGTCTTCCCAAATACGCATACCAACAGATAGGGCAGCGCCAAGTAGTCCGCCCATTAAACTGCCTTGGGTAGACAAAATGTAATCTTGTGGATTGAGAACCACTAAGTCAAATTCGAGTGCAATACCCACCAGTTTGTAGCCAATTAAGAAGCCAACTACGCCAGATATAAGTTTCTCAAACAGGGTAGAGGCCTTGCCTTTCCACACCATTTTGGTGGTGGAAGTAATAAGGCCAAGGCTCGTTTTGCGTCTAACTTCTGCGGTTAGGTTAATGCTAGCTGCCATAAAAGCGAGTGCTACCATTAGGCCGAAGCTTTGTACGAGTTTAAACGGGGTAAACGAGAAGCCGAATAAATCTAAAACGAGGTCGTAAAGTGTTGGGTACATCTTGGTTTATTTCACAATTGACCTTCTATCGGAAAAGCCAGTTACTTATTGTCTTATTTGCCTGAAAGTGCAAAGATGCATTTATTGATGGGTTGAGGAAGTGATGTAAGCCTATCCTATCATGATTTGCTACAAGCCATATCTTAACTTAGCGTCAATTCAAATGGGTATTCAACCACCTTGTTAATGGCTTAATTAGTAGGTGCAGCAACTAGCAGATATAGAGAATGAAGAGATTGGGCCGTGGCAACTGGTTCGCGACTTTTTCCTAAACCGCGTAAAATGGCGCACCCGAATTTCTCGTTCTGAGTTCGTTACCTACAACGATATTCTAGGCAAGCATTCAGCGTTTTATCGCGGACTCTCTCCCGATATGAAAGCCAAGACCATGAATAGAGTGGTGGCTTTTGCAGCAAACAAGAAGTTTATTGGACACGGACTGAACGTAACCACCGAAATGAAGGTGATTATTGCCTTTGCAGCCGTCAAACTCACCTTCGGATTTAAGAAGTTTAGCATTCCCCTGCTGCACACCAT
>CALCGD010000287.1 GCA_937900875.1 uncultured Flavobacteriales bacterium | reverse complement strand
AAGAAATCTAAGCTTAGCAAATTATCTAACAGTGGAGGTGTTGTGAGCGCTGTAAATGCGGCTAAAATGGCCTTGACACTGTACCCATAGTACTAAACCACAATCTTTTTCGTTAAATTGGGTAAACCAAACCACCCAGCTCAATGAAAAAGTTCCTTGCTGTTATTGCCGGATTAACTGTTGCTTTTTTATTGGTATCAGCAGGTACGCTTGCTTCCATCAAATATTTTGGAACCCTTCAAACCACAGCCTTTAATCTGAATGCTGCGATAGGAATGGTTCGAAGTCTTTCGGATCTAGGATTAATTCTAGTGATACTGTCCCATGCCGTTGGCTCTCTTGCTGGAGGCGTCACAGTTGGTCGGATTTTAAAGGAAGACACCATGAATGTAGGGCTTACTTTGGGCGCCATCATGACCATTTTAGGATTGGTGAACATGATTATCATTCCGACCTATCCAGAATGGTTTTACCTAGATTTCATCGTTTACATTCCACTGTCTATGTTTGGGGCCAATTACACCTCCAAACTTTAGATTGATTGAAACAAACAGAGAATTTGATAGTCGGCTTAGGTATTGCTGGCCTTAATCTCTGCCATCAACTAGAAAAGGCAGGAAAACCTTTCCTTGTTATTGATAACTGCCCAACCAATTCGGCTTCACTAATTGCTGGTGGTATATATAATCCAATTGCTCTAAAGAGAAAGTTAAGAAGCTGGTTGGTGGATGACTTGTTTCCTATTATGGTTGAAAGCCACAGGGAGCTTGACGAAAAACTCGCCATTCAATCTCTCCATCACAATTTCCCTATTCTAAAGCCCATTTCATCTAAGGATGAAGTGACCGAGTGGAAGCAGGTAATTGAGGAAGGAAGATTATTTCCGTACGTTGATTCTATTGAAGAAACCGTTCCACGAGGTCCTTTTAAAGAAGATGTTTTCGCAAGCGTTACAATCAAAAAAAGTGGGTTCGTTAGAATAGAAAAAACTCTTTTGGCGTACCGAGAATACTTGAAAAATAAAGGCTTATTGATTCAAGAGAACTTTGATCATTCTGCTATTTCTCACAATCAAAACGGAATTGAATATAGGGATGTTAAGGCTAATCGAATTATCTTTTCGGAGGGTCGTTTCATCTCAGAAAACCCCTATTTCAACTGGGTTCCATTCAAGCCTACAAAAGGACAAATTCTAACAGTGAAGACAGACTCTTCGCTTACCCCTGATAGAATTTACAATCAGCAGTTTTTGTTGTTTCCAACAGAGGAAAAGGACGTGTTCAAGCTAGGAGCAACTTACGAGTGGGATAAGTTGGATGAAATCCCAACTGCCGCTTCTACCACAGAGCTACTTGCAAAAGCTGAAAAGGCGCTAACTGTAAAGTTTGAAGTACTGGAAGAAAAGGCAGCCATTCGCCCAACGGTAATTGACAGACGACCTGCAATTGGTGTTCATCCCGATTACGAAAATCTATTTCTATTTAACGGAATGGGAACAAAAGGAGTAATGATTGCGCCTTATTTCGCGAAGCAATTAGTCAATTTCATTTACCATGATGGAGAACTTGACAAAGAGGCCGAATTGAATCGATTTCTTCGAAAACATTATAAGAAAGACTGAATGCCCAGCGCCTTCTGAATCTCGGACTTTAGCCTTAGTTTCACCTCTACTTCCTCAACTTCTTTCCCCAATTCCGCTTGCATAGATGTAACTGCTTTATCGTCAATGCCGCATGGAATAATATGCTTGTAATATTCGAGGTCCGTATTCACGTTTAAAGCAAACCCGTGCATTGTAACCCAACGACTAACATGCATGCCAAATGCACATATTTTTCGTGCTTTTTCGGGATTATCAAAATTAATCCAAACTCCCGTAAACCCTTTCGGCCCGCGGCTAGACCTAATGCCATACGAACTTAAAACTGCCATAATTGCATCCTCAAGCTTATCAATGAATTTGTGGATGTCGTGAAAGAAAAAATCAAGGTCGAAGATTGGATAACCGACTATTTGACCCGGCCCGTGGTAAGTAATATCACCTCCACGATTGATGTGGTAGAACTCAGCCCCATGAAATTTCAATTCACTTTCTGTAAGCAGCAAATTGTCTTCCTTTCCGCTTTTTCCGAGGGTGTAAACATGCGGATGAGCGCAGAAAATTAGTCTGCTTTCGGTAGGTTTTGCTAACTCAGAATTGTCCTTGTTCCACTTCTTTCTGTCGGTCATTTCGTAAAAGTGACCAAGCTGATAATCCCAACATTCCTTGTAAGGAACGAGTCCTTTGTCTTCGAAGAAGACCCGATGCATCATTAGAGTTTCGCGAGTTCGCCTTTCAGATGATCAATCACCTTAACCTCCGTAATATCAACTCCTTTTTTCTCTCCAAGAAAGAAAGAAATCCAGTCGCCAATATGAATGAGATATAAGGCTCTTTGAAGGTCGCTTTCTCCTTTAGACCAAACTTCGACAGTTGTATTGGTGTACTCAGCAAATGTGCCTTTATTGATATCCATTCTTGCTTGAATGTTCTTGAAATCGGTGGTGTTTCTGAATAAAATCACAGCAAGGTTTTCATCTTTCGTTCTCCAGCCAACCAATTCATTGTGGTTCATTTCTGGAATAACATGATGCCAGCATAGCATTTTACTGTTCTCGTTTATCTGTTGACGGAATCGGGTAGCTACTCCTCCAAAACCATCTGCTGCATAAATGATCGGAATCTTTCCGAATAGCTTCTCGGTCACATCCAATGCTTCTTTCTGGATAGCTGCTTCATTATCATCCAAAAGTTTTATGGATGCTTCTAGTTCCTTTTCAAACTTTTTGGAAATGATTCCGTGTGCATGTAAAACATAGAGCACCTCAGGAAAAGAAAGTCCAAAACTGGCTCTAGGAGGCTGGCCGCCAGGAATTCCAACATAATCCCAATGATGGGCCTCAGCCATTTCTTTCAGCTTTCCTCCACTTGAAATGACAACAATCTTTGCTCCTTTTTCATGCGCCAATTCGGCCGCGCTTATTGTTTCCTCCGTGTTTCCTGAATACGAACAAGCGAGAAAAAGCGTTTCGTCATCTACAAAACCAGGAATGAAATAACCGTTGTTGGTGGTAATTGGGATTCTTGCTTCAGAAGCCACTACTTCAGCAGCAATCGTTCCGCCAATTCCAGAACCGCCAAGTCCAGAAATAAGAACGTTAGATAACTTTCGTCCTTTCTCTGCGGGTGCGTAAGAGTTGCCAATTACGATGGCTTTTGAAATCTGATTGGTGAAATCTATGATGAGTTGTTTCATGTGTCGTTTTTAACGGACGGCAAATCTAATCTAATCGAGTTCGTTCGCCAAGAAAGC
>CALCGD010000286.1 GCA_937900875.1 uncultured Flavobacteriales bacterium | reverse complement strand
CGGTTACAATGGTCACCCCTCCTAGTGGAAGCGCAGGTAGTAACATTACTCAATGTGGAACAGGGTTGATATCAACCAACGGAGCAACAGCGGCTAATAATTCATCTGTAAGTTGGTCATGGTCTGGGAGTTCGGCCACCTTATCTAATTCCGGTTCGCTAAACGGTTGGACATTACAACCTAATACAGCTTCAGGTTCTGGAACACTTACGCTTACAATTAACGGTAATTCACCATGTCCTGCCATTACAAGAACTAGAACAGTTACATGGCATCAAAAGGCAAGTGGGTCTGCTGGGGGTTCGCTTTCTCAATGTTACACAGGAGCACCAACAGCCATTACGATGTCGGGTGCTTCAATGTCTGGAAATGGAAATTCGGCTAGTGGTTCTTGGTCTATCGTTAGTGGAACAGGTGCTGGGTCTTGGTCTCAAAACACAGGTACACCGCAAAACGCAACTTTCACTCCGAGTACTCCAAGTGGTTCATTAACTGTGAGGCTAACGGTTACCACAACTAGCGGTTATTGCAATGGTCAAACCAATACTTATGACAGGACAATTGCCTGGAATACACTGAGCGTGAATGCAGGTGCAGCGGTAAGTCAGTGTTCTATGAATCCGATTGTCACATCAGATGCGTCTGTGGCGGGTTTTTACACCTCCGCCACTTGGAGCTATACGGCTATTACAGGTACAGCGACACTTACAAATCCAACTTCTATTACAGGCGCAACTCTCACCCCTACTTCAACAGGTGGAACCGGAACGCTAACACTAACGGTTGTCGGTGTGGCACCTTGTCCAACAGTTGTAGAAACGAAGTCTGTTAGTTGGTCTGGAGCGCCTTTGGCTAATGCCGGTCCAACTATTAGCTCATGTTCTGGATCAGGAACCGCTATTCCTATGACAGGAGCAACAGGAGGTGGATTAACGGGCACTCCTGCTTGGTCTGGGGGAGCCGCTTTAGGAACATGGTCTGGAAGTGGAAATGATCCAGCTACCTACGCATTTACGCCTAATGGGGGTAACCCGAACGGCTCATTTACTGCTACGTTGACAGTTACTGGAGTTTCTCCTTGTACAGGAACAGTAACTAGTACAAGGACAGTCAGATGGAACACACCTCCAACTGCTTCGGCTGGAGGCACAATAAATTCGTGTAATGGTACGAGTTCAATCACGCTATCTGGTTCCGCTGCCGGAGGTACATATGGCAGCGTTAGCTGGTCAATTGTTTCTGGAACTGGCACAGGTACCTTCACAAACGGTGGGACTAATCCAGCCTTGTGGACTTTTAATCCCACCTCAGCGTCCGGGGCTCTTGTCATTCGCTTAACAACATCTGGCAACGGTTATTGTAGCGGAACAAATCCAACTTCTGATCGAACAATTAATTGGGGTTCTATAGCAGCTAATTCCCCAGCAACCATCAATTCGTGCGGAATGGGTACTATTACAATGACTGGTTCTTCCGCTTCTGGCACTTTCAGCGGAGTTGCGTGGTCAGGTCAAACAGGAGGAACATGGACTACAACTCATGCCACTAATCCTGCGGCATGGGTGTTTACTCCTTCTTCTTCTTCTGGAACTTTTACGGGAGTTTTAACCGTTACGGGATCTGGCGGATGTGCTGGTCAAACAGCAACATCTAACACAGTTGTAGACTGGGATGTAACACCTACTGTTGATGCTGGTACACCAATAATGTCTTGCACCGGATCTGGAACACCAATTACCCAAACGGGAGCTACTGCTGGCGGTCAATACGGTTCTGTTGTTTGGACCACCTCTTCTGCAGCATATGGTGCTGGAACATGGACCAACGGAGGAACAAATCCTGCATTATGGACTTTTACCCCTACCACGGCTGAGGGCTTTATTGTAGCTCAACTGCAAGTCAACGGCAATGCCAACTGTTCAGCGGTTAATGTAACTGATGTCAGAACAATTCAATGGAGCGCTCCTCCAATTATTAGTGCTGTTACGGTTACCAATCAAACCGATTGTAACAATCCGAACGGTACTATTGATGTTATTTCTACAGGCAACGGACCGCTAACCTATTCTTCTGACGGAGGTACAACCTTCGCACCGCTCTCTACTATTCTCGGAATAGCTCTGGGTACTTACAATATACAAGTACAAGATTCCGTAGGTTGTATTTCAATTTGGGGGGCTAACCCAGTTTCTGTGGGCGGTCCTACCCCTGTTACGGCCGGTGCAGTAACGGTAACTTCAAATAACCTATGTGCTGGCGGTATCCTAGGGGAGATTACAATTACTGGAGCTACTGGTGGTGGTGGTGGTCCCTTCTCTTACGCATTGGATGGCCTTGGTAGTAACCGAACTGAAGACATGTTGACTGATCCGTATGCTGTGGATAGTCTTTCTGCAGGTAGTTATAACGTAGTTATTTTAGATCAATTTGGCTGCGAGTCAATTGTTTACCCAAGAACAATTACAGAACCATCACCGATATCCATAAATTCTTTAACTATAGTTGATGTTGTGGGTTGTGGATCTTCAGGGACTGGATCTATCACTGCCTCTGCAAGCGGTGGAACAGGAACTTTGAACTATTATCTGAGCGGTAGCATTAATTCACCTGCCACATCTGGTGCGTGGCCTAATCTTCCGGGAGGTAGTTATGAGGTCATGGTACAAGATGCAAACGCTTGTCAAACCATTGCGCAGGCCAGCATAAATGCACCTTGGACTGTTTCTGCTGGTAGCGATATTTACAAATGTGGTACTGGCAATGCTACGCTGAACGGTGAAATTATTGGTGAGTTTTCCGGACAATGTTCACTTACATGCTCTAGCGGATGTGGCATGCCAGGAGGTTACTGTGCTGCAACCGTGAACAACACAAACGATGACTGGATTAGTAGAGTAATCTTTAACACCATTAACAATACTTCAGGAACCACTACTTATTCAAATTACACAGCCCAAACTACGACAGTTACAAGGGGCTCCGTTTATGGTTTACAAGTGAGAATTAATAAGTGCTGTGGTAATACTTCATGGAATCAATGTGCTAAGGTTTTCTTTGACTGGAATCGAGATGGTGATTTTGGTGATGCTGGGGAAGGGTACACTATAGGTTGTTCTACTGGAAACCCTAGTAATCAATCTCTCAACATTACTATTCCAGCTGGGGCTTCTCTTGGGAGTACTAGAATGCGAGTTACTCAGCGGTATAATGGTTATTGGTTGGACGCTGCTGGTTGCGGCAACACAACCTATGGAGAAGTTGAAGATTACACTATTAATGTAGTTGGCACCCAACCATGCCCAGTTACATATGCTTGGTCTCCAACTGGTGGAAGCGCTGTAACGGCCACTGTAAACCCATCCAGTACAACTACATATACACTAACGGTTAATGATGGTGCAGGATGCGTTCAAAATGATCAGGTTACTGTAAATATTAGTAATGAAACAACCACAGCATCCGTTTCTGATGTTGATTGTTTCGGCAATGTAAATGGCTGTGTAACGTTAAACCCTATAAACGGGATCCAGCCTTACCTAATGTTCGGTCCATCTAGCACTGTTCAAGTTTTCGGGGGAAATATGCGACCGGCAACTGTAAACAATACATCCGGAACAGCATATTCTAATCACCCTGTTAAGATGACAATTCCTTATTCAGCCGGTATGCGTGCTGACTTTGGAGACATTAGATTCTTTCACAGCAATCAGGCAAAGTTGGACTACTGGATAGAGTCGTACAACTTAAGTACTAGTGCTGTAGTATGGGTAAAAATGCCAACCATGCCAACTGGCAACTCCACCATATATATGACCTACGGGAATGTATCTCTGACAAGTGAAAGTAATGGGGAAGCTGTCTTTGAATTCTTTGATAATTTCAATTCATTCGATGCGTCAAAATGGACTCAAGGAACCATCTCGGCAACATCTGGCACAAACTGGTCCCATTATGGAGGTCAACTAATTGGAGGTAACACTAATCGTATTCAAACCTCGGTTGCCACTTTCTCTGGAAGCAAGATTACTGAAGCAAGGACATATGAAGCATCATCAGCCGGAAACGGATTCTCTAATATTGGATTTTGGGCATCTACTGGCAATTGCTATAACACGTTAAGCCATAATGGAACAAACTATATTAGAGAAGATGCGGCATGGCCTAATTTCGGTGGTTGGGGCACAGGACAACGCAATACATGGATGCGAGAATATATTAGAGCAAATGGAGCCGCCTCTCGTGTTGAGCGATCTCGGGAAACTCTCGGTGGAACGATTGGACAAAACCACAATAACTCTGGACTATCTAATGAAAGAATTCGTTTAGGAGCTAGAGGAGACAATGTAGCGTACAACCAAAATTTTAGCGCCCAATGGGATTGGATGTTTGTAAGACCTTACATTTCTGCAGAACCTACCGTTACACTTGGGACTGTTCAAACTTCAGACAATCAATTTTGTGGATTTGGCGTAGGTACTTATAACTTCAATGTGGTTGATGTAGCAGGATGTAATAATGCATTAAGCCCAGCTATCGCCCAACCTTCTGCAGCTCTTAGTTTGTCTTTCTCGATGAGTGAACAAGGATGTTATGTTGTTGATGGTGAGGTTGATCTTACAGTAGCTGGCGGAACGCCACTTTCCTCTCCCCCACCTGCATACTACTACACATGGGCCGGACCAAGTAGTTTCTCTGCATCAACTGAGGACCTTACAGGCTTAGGCTCTGGAATTTACAATGTGACTGTAGCAGACGATAATGCTTGTACCGTAAACGGGTCAGTAACGGTGCTTCAGCTTGTACCTATCAATTCTCCAGGTTACACTTGGACAGGAAATACAAATACCTTGTGGCAAATAGATGGTAACTGGGATTGTCGATTACCAGATGCTATATCACAGGTAATAATTCCAGCATCTCCTATCGGTGGTAATAATCCTGAAATCCGAATCGGAATAATAGGAGACGTATATAACATTGACATCCGTGGAAACACGTCAGACCTCTTAGATATACAAAATGGAGGATTACTCAGAATTTTTGAACCTTAAGCAGAGAAGCTTCACCAAAAAAAGAAGAGGTTTGAAATTTATTTCGGACCTCTTCTTTCTTTAATGATACTTCAAAGGAATCAAAGGATACTTAACGACCTGATTCTCATCCCCTTTTTCATACTCTTTTGCTAGAATAAACAGCACCATCATCTCATCATCCGCTCTAAATGAAGAATAGACGTCTTGAGGTGGATTGAAGGGATTTTCAGGGTTATCAGCCGTATTATCATAGATAGCCGTGAACCGTACTTTACTGCCAATACTAGCTTTTATAAACTTTTTGAAACGATAAAAGTGTTGCCAGTCAAAATCCCAGTGAGGCAAATCAAGAAGTAAACAAGTATCACCTTTTGGAGAAATGAGCACTGCGTTCATTTTCCGACAAAGGTGATGAGCATGCGGATGCAGTGCAAATATTGAAAGGTCGCCATCAGATTCTATAACCGACTCCAATGTGATGGTATCAATTGTATTAGCGGCAATAAAAATACGTTCAGGATTCCAGGCATTCTGATCAATGACAGTCAACTCTTTTGCATCCAAAACCGCTTCATAATCAGAAGCATCAGGCTTTATGTAAAAGCGAACTGTGGTGCTATCTAACTCTTCTTTAGGAAATGAAGAATAATGGATAAGAAGAACAAGCGATTCTTCATTTTGAATCGACTTTACGGTACCATTTGGAAAGTAGTCAATATCTTGTCCAGGAAGCCATGAAGAAATGAATCTGTACCCATAACCTGGCATAACCCCATGATCGTTCAGAAAAAAATAATCTGTTGCTAGAAACAGGGAGTCTCCATTATTTTTCTGCTCTACAGCGTACAACTCTGCATGATGAACAACCTTTTTGTTACCAGGGTTAAACTTTATTCCAATAAGGTCAAGTGAATTCGGTTTCCCAGCCCCATTTGCCGGGATTAAGCTTACTCGTAAATATTTGTCCTTATCTGAAGATGGAACGCTAAATGCTTTGAAAACAGTATAATCTACAAACTGG
>CALCGD010000285.1 GCA_937900875.1 uncultured Flavobacteriales bacterium | reverse complement strand
TTTGCAAGCATAAGGTTTAATTCGATTTGTTATTTATTTTTAACTTGCCCATAACTTGTTTATATGTATTACTCCTTAGCCTCATTTACATACATATCCCTCCGTTTTGGTAGGGTTATGTAAACCTAGGTGGCTTAAACTTACATACATTATTCAAATGTCCATTCCTTCTATGGGGCTTTTAATGTCGGTTAGCTTTTTGGTACTTACGTGTGTATTCAGCCCGTTGGATTTTATTGGCTATGGCAGCGTTAACTGAGTTTTTTGCATATCCTACGGGCTATATCTCTGTGGTCTTGCTGCTCTGGTGGCCAAGTAGCTCTTGAATGTAGCGCGGGTAGGTACCGCCTTCCAATAGGTGGGTGGCATAGGAGTGGCGCAGCCAATTAAGTGGTCTGAATAGACCAGTGTCTAGTCGCATTTACGAACAAAAGTGAGTGAGAGCGGCAAAAAAATGGCACTGACCGTTTCAAGTTATGGATATAATGCATACCTTGTTATTGAAACTTTCACTTTTGGAACATGAAAGCACAGCCTGGAACATGGTACACCATTGGTACCAACAAGGGTAGAAAGCCCGTTAAAATTGCCAACATCATTATGCTAAAGGGAGATGGGGCCTCTGTTACCTTTTACGTATTGGATGAATTGGAAAAGCTCGGTTACTACTGTATTTCTGTAGGTAAGCACCTTAAATGCTTTGAGGATGCTATACACCCCGACCTGGTGCGTATCAATCAGAAGCATATCGTTAATCTGAACCATGTGATCCTACTGGTAAAGAAGACCGTGCAGATGAGGCTGCCACAGAACTATAGGGCAGATATTACCGATACATATTGTAAGGCCGTGCAGGCCATACTGGGTCTGTCGAGGGCGGCCTAGCTCTTGTTTTCCCTTCTTGGAAATTGGCCAAAAGTGGCCAGATATGGGGTAGAATGGGGTGGATATTCGGCATTATGTGCCTTATTCGGTCCAAAACCCAAGCTATTTCATATGCCGATGGATGGATATCAGATGCATTGCTTGCGTTTGGCCGAATGCGAACAGTTTTACAGCCCCCAAAACATATTTGCTTCCTATTACGAAGTGTTTTAAAAGCAAAAAAACATGTTTGGAGCGCAGAAAAATATGACAGGAAAGAAAGAAAACAGTTCGCAGAGAGAGTATCAGATGTTTTCTCTGCAAAGCGGATGCTCGCTTCGTGAAGCAAACATGTTCATTATTTTAAAAAATCGATCTAATTCTAAACATCATGGACTACATTCCATCTAAACTGAAAGACTATTACGATTGGCAGGAGAAACTGGTAACCACTGTTGTGAACAACGCTATCCTTTGGGGTATTGATGCTGCTCTGGTAACCGAAATGCAGAACATGGCGGGTACCTACAAGCCACTTTACCTTGCCATTAAAAGCACCGAGACCAGAACGCAACAACAGGTAGTGGCCCACAATACGTATAAGAAGACGTACACCAAGTTTCTGCGTTCTGTTGTGCAGGGCATTCTGGTAAACAATCCGCGTGTGCCTATCGATGACCAGGTGGCCATGGGCCTTAACCCGCATCTGTATATCCGCACGCAACGTTCTAAGATAACCGACAAGCCTACCATACAACCCGAGAATGTTGGCGGTGGCGAGGTGCGTTTCCGTTGCACGCAGTCGGGTAGCAATAGCAAGGGGCGGCATCCGGAAAGCGATGGTATTGAGCTATTCTATGTATTGGAGTCGGTAGCAGCCAAGGTGAATCCGGTAGACCCTGTACCGAGCGAGTCTGCGGAGCCGAAGCCGGAAGATGCTTTTCTACCCAGCATTTTCAGTACGCGTGCCAATTTCATCCATGGTTTCGGGGTTAACCATGTAGGCAAGGTTCTGCGGGTGTATGGCCGTTGGGCAAATACGGCCGACCGTTCTAAAAGTGGCCCGTGCTGCGGTATTGTCAGTTTAGTAATAAGTTGAGGGGTTGGAGATTGTGCCTTGAGGGTGGGGATGAGGTGGTCTTATATCACTGTAAATCTCCCGCCTTCGGCACCCCCTTTTAGAAGGGGGAAGGGCGCATTACGACATTACTGCACAATGGCTTTCAGGCCACGCAGTCCCATGTCAACAGGTACATCGCCATCCAGCGGGTCGTACTGTCCGTTGCCATCTGGGTCGGTCCATTCAAAGCTTTGATTGGTAGAGACGGAAAGCACCACTTCAACATCTTCGGTCTCATTGCCTGTAATGGTGAGCGGGGTTTCGAATGCTCCGGTTACAAGGCAACTTCCTTGCGGAATAGGGCTTGATGCAAAGATCGGATTCGGAACTGTTGTGGCACCTACAGGAGCTTGTCCGGAGGTGGTCTGTGTGAAATTGGTTCCGCCCACATTCACGGTGGTCTCAAAGGCCCAGAAGCCTTGAAGCTTATCGTCATTCACCGCAATTGACTCTTGGTCGATAACAACATTGGTGATGTAGGTGTTGTAACCAACAAATGAGGCCAATGTGCCTGTAAGGCCGCTGAAGCCTGATGCATTGTAGGTGATGTCGTAGTTCTGATAACTCACCGAAACACGCACGTATTCGTAGGTTCCAACCGCCAGTTCGTCAATAGGAATGGAAAGGAACACCTCGTTTTCTCCTACAACCTTTGCTTGGTTAAAATCAATGGCCATAGCGCCACCTGCATTGGTCTCTGGACCTTGGTAAACGATTTCGCCCCCACCTAAGGTGGTCAAAGCGGTAGGGATCAACTCTACATAGTGCCCAGAGATGGCATTGAACACTGGCGACTGAGCCGCATTGCCATTGGGCACCGTTGCTGGTTGACCAAAACTGTTGAAGCGTTCTTGGTTCGGGTCGAATTTGAATTTGAATACGAGAAATGGGCCGTAAGGGGCTGGGTCATCGCTTGATTGACAACCGGAAAAAGCAAAGCCAGTTACAAGTGCAATGAGAACAAGAAGTCTTTTCATCGGTGTTGTTTCCTTTTGATCGGCCTCAAAGGTAATTAAGCTTTATGATGGTTGGCAATGTTGCAACTAAAGCATCGGCATCGGTCACCCTGAACCTGCTCCGTCCCGATAACTATCGGGAGCTATAGGAACAGGGCCTGCAGAAGTTGACGTCAGATGCTGAAACAAGTTCAGCATGACGCCATGTTAAACATTTTGGCACCATTGCCAGCCATCAATTTATGCTTTTAACGGCATGGGATGCGGCCAAGTGTTATTTACTACAAACCCGCGGCTTTTTTCTTGCCAAATGCCATTCGATTCTTTCATTCCCACGCAGAACACAGCTTGATGCTGATGGCTGAAATGATCCGCTAAAAAGGCGCTGAGTTGATAGGGGGTATTGAGTGTGTGGCCAGCTGTTGTTTGATGACTGCCGATCCAATCGGGCTTGTCGAGTATGGCCCATTTCAAGTTGTCATTCAGCATCTGTTCAACTTCTGAATGCAAGCACCACCAACCCCGATCGTGCAAGGGATATGCATCATAGGTCATGAGTTTCCTATTGTTCAAATGATAGAAGAACTGACCTTTTATAAATAACTTACAATCAATTGATTGTGATTTTAACAGATGTTGTATTTGAGGATGCGATGAAAGCGTCATTTGATGCTCGGTCAGCTTCTTTATTTTCCTTGCCAAGTTGTCTTTTGCATCGGGACCAAGCATGGCAGAATGTGTTGAAGTTTGGCTGCTTTGCAGATAGTATTTAAGACAGATT
>CALCGD010000284.1 GCA_937900875.1 uncultured Flavobacteriales bacterium | reverse complement strand
TTTCTCCCAACTTAAGTGTGTTTGACATTGAGTTTGTCAATCAGTCTGAATTTGCGACAGATTACGAATGGCATTTTGGCGATGGAACTACTAGCACTGATTTTGAACCAATGCACACCTATTCAATTGAAGGGATGCAGAACATGTATCTAGTGGCATCGAATGATTGCGGGTCAGATACTGCGTTTTTAGATTTGAATAGTGTTGGAATTAAAGAGACAAACAGCCTGGTTGATTTGAGCATCTTTCCAAATCCTTCCCACGGACAAGTGAGTTTGACGCTAAACTCAATTGAAAATCAGGAATTAACCGTTTCTCTTGTTGATGCATTTGGCCGTCAAGTGTATGCCGAAGAAGTGTATGTAAATGGAGGAATGAATTCAATCCAATTTGACTTTAAAGCTTATTCCAAAGGCATCTATTATTTGCAAATGAACACGTATAACGAGGTCATCGCTAAAAAAATAATTCTCCAGTAAGTATACAAACAGCTAATTTCTAGCAATAACCTTGAGGTTTGGTGTTGTAACTCCAATTGCCTTTGTTCGGTATAATGCACTCAATAAGACCGAGGCATTATGGCGAAAAACCCTACTAATACCAATTCTGGGAAAAGACAATACGGTGGATTCACCATCCGCCTCGCCATTACAATTGTAATTGGGTTTCTCATAGTTGACGCCTATTTCATTTACTCTTCTTACACAGATTATTTAGACAAATCTGAACAGGAAGTAATGGAACGACTTCAGGCCATAACCAGCACTGCGGCTTTAGACATCGATGGCAATGCACACAAAAAGCTCCAAGAACAATACAAGGTTAAAGATGCGGTTACCGAAAACCGACAGGATAGCACATACAGCAAGCTTCAGCAAAAATTATATTCGGTTCAGGCTGCAAATAATCTTAACACCAGTATTTACACGCTCTTTTGGAAAGATGACGCGAAATCTGAAGATGACCAGTGGAATTTCTATTACGGTGTAACGTCACAAAACCCATGTTTCCGTCATTCCTATAACACGGCACCAGATGTTTTTAGGAAGTTGTTTAATGAGGGCGGAACAATTCCTGTGTATACTACCGAAAATGGTAAGTGGATTTCTGCCTTTAGCCCAATTAAAGACTCGGAAGGAAACATAGTGGCCGTGGTACAAGCGGATGAAACCTTCGATAGTTTTATTACTGCGGCAAAGGGGGTTTTAGTACGAAATGTGCTTATATCCTTAATTGTTCTGTCCATTATGGCGGCAGTTCTGTTTTTCCTTATTAACAGATGGGTTAAACTGAGCATGGCTGAGCAGGAATACCAAAACTGGTTGAAATCAGGTCAAAACGATCTTAACGAAATACTTACAGGAGATAGAAACGCTCAGCAAATTGCGGATGCTTCATTAAAGTTTGTTGCTCAATATTTGAATGCTCACGTGGGAATAACATACGTTTCCAATCTGAAAAATAAGTACAAGCTAAAAGGCACCTACGGATTTGAATCTTATGGAGACCAAAAAGATTCATTCAAATCTGGAGAAGGCACCTTAGGCCAAGCTGTATTGGATGGCGAGACACATGTAATGGACCCAGCGCCAATGGGCTATTTAAAAGTTGGTTCTGGGCTTGGAGAAAAGGATGCTGTTAGCATAATAGTAAAGCCGTTAGTGTTTGAAAAAGAAACAGTAGGGCTTATTGAGCTAGCCTTTTTACGCAGAATTGATTCCAAAATTGAGGATTTACTTGAAAGTGTTTCCCCGACTATTGCCGCGGCAATTAACTCTGCTATAACTAGAGATAAAGTAAACGAGCTACTTGTTACCACACAGGAGCAATCGGAGAAAATGCGTGAGCAACAAGAAAAGCTTACAGAAGTAAACGAAGAACTTGAGGCGCAGCAAGAAGAATTAAGACAAGCGAACGAAGAATTACAGGAGCAAACATTGCAACTCCAACAATCTGAAGAGGAGCTGCGAACACAGCAGGAGGAAATAATGCAAATTAATCGCGAGCTGGAAGAAAAAGCAAAGCAACTCGAGATTAAAAACCTTTCCATTATTGAGCAAAATGGAGAGATGGAATTAGCGAAACGAGACCTTGAAAAAAAGGCAAGCGAACTTGAAACAACTAGCCGCTACAAATCGGAATTCTTGGCAAATATGAGCCACGAACTTCGAACTCCACTCAACTCCATTCTCTTACTTTCTAAGCTGTTATCGGACAATAAGGGAGAGAACATGAGCACCGAACAAGTGGAGTTCTCATCAATAATTCATAAGTCAGGAAACGGTCTTTTATCGCTAATTAATGAAATTCTAGATCTCTCGAAAATCGAGTCTGGTAAAATGGACATTGAAATAGAGCCATTAGAATTAGCAGAATTACGCTCAGACACTGATGCCGTTTTTAGGGTTTTAGCCAACGATAAAGGGCTTGAATTCCTTACTTCAATTGACCCTGTTGTACCGCCAGAAATTAAGACGGACAGAATGCGGGTTGACCAAGTGATAAAGAATATGCTGAGCAACGCTTTTAAGTTTACCGACAAAGGCGGTACTGTTGAATTACGTGGCTTTCTACCAGATATGTCGGACCACGAAAACCATTCGCTCAAGGGACGAAAAGACATTGTGGCGATTTCTGTGAGAGATACCGGAATTGGAATTCCAGCTGATAAACTTGGAACAGTATTCGAGGCATTTCAGCAAGCTGATGGAAGCACAAAACGTAAATACGGAGGAACCGGACTTGGTCTTTCCATTAGCAAAGAAATTGCACTCTTGTTAGGAGGCGACCTGTGCTTAACAAGCACGGTAGGTGTCGGCTCTACATTCACTCTTTACCTACCGTATGTGAGCCTTCCAACGGTAGAAGAAGAGGAAACTCAAAATCCAATTCCACAGCCAGTTTACGCTGCTCCTGCACAACCTGCGGCAGCAATTCGGCCTGTAGCACCTACTATCGAATCGACTTCCAACGGAGCTGCTCCAAAAGAAGATCAGGTTGTTTTATTGGCGGAAGAATTGGAAGACGACAAGCAGAACATTTCTTCTGGCGATAAAGTAATGTTGATAGTAGAAGATGACCCAACATTTGCGCGATTAATGCTAAACTTCTCTAGAGAAAGGGGGTTCAAAGGCATCATAGCCTTACAAGGTGATCGAGGTCTGCAACTAGCTAAACGGTACAAACCTGCAGCAATTTTACTAGACAACATGCTTCCCGTAATGGATGGCATGCAGGTAATCGACAGGATTAAGGAAGACCCAGAGTTAAGACACATTCCAGTTCATTTCATATCTGCCATAGATATGAGTAAGCAAAGTGCAGCAAAAGGCGCTATTGGCTATCTAATGAAGCCAATAAGCAAGGAACAGGTAATGAATGCGTTTGACAGTATAGAACGAATAATTGACAACGAAGTACGATCAATTCTTATCGTTGGCAAAAACGAAGCTACCAAAGATTCAATTGTAAACTATTTACAAGGAGAAGATGTAAGTTTCCATTATTCCTCAACGGTTTTTGATGCCTTCTCTCATATCTCCGAAAATAAGGTGGACGCGGTAATTATTGATTTGGAAAGCACCGGAAGTGAGCTGTTTGAATTAATGGATCAAATTTCGAATGATTCGAGGTTTGGAAAGCTTCCGCTCATACTCAACGCTTCGAGAGAATTAACCCCGAAAGAAGTTGAAAAACTTGAGTTTTACGATAAGGCCATTATGGTTAGAAAAGCCTCTTCGTTCCAGAAATTGATGGACGAAACGAACCTTTTCTTGCATCGCGTGGAACAAACAATTGGCACTAGCACCCCTACTCAAGTCAACACAAATATTAATGATGACGATTTATCTGGCAAAAAAGTGCTTGTAGTGGATGATGATGTTAGAAACATTTTCGCGCTTAACGCGCTGCTTGAGTCTGAAGATATGCTGGTTGAGACCGCCAACGATGGATACGAATCGATTGACTATTTGCAGAACGAACCGGACGTAGATGTAATACTAATGGACATTATGATGCCAGGTATGGACGGATACGAAACCATTGAACAAATCAGGAAAATGACCGCGTACAAAGACACTCCAATTATTGCCGTTACTGCCAAAGCCATGGCTGGAGATAGAGAAAAATGTATTGAAGCCGGTGCATCTGATTACATATCCAAACCAGTAGATAGTGATCAAATGATTTCTCTTTTGAAAGTGTGGTTGCATAAGAGTAATTAACCATGGCAGAAGCAGAAAGATATGTGATTGGCGAAGTTGAAGTTGAGCGAATCATTGAGGTGATTTTCAACAAACGGGGGATTGATTTTTCTGGGTACTCACGCGCTTCCTTTTCAAGAAGAATACAGAGGATAACCGACCGAGATTCGAATGGTGATTTTGAAATAATTGTTCAGCGCGTTTCTGAAGACAAACTGTACTTCGATCAGTTTTTGAAAGAAGTCACGGTTAACGTGACCGAAATGTTCCGTGACCCAAGTTTTTTTTTGGCAATCCGGAAAAAGGTTCTGCCAGAATTGGGACATCACCATAAAATCAGACTGTGGCATGCGGCATGCTCAACCGGAGAGGAGGTTTATTCTATGGCAACCCTGTTGCACGAATCAAATCTATTAGAACGATCTGTTATTTACGGAACCGATTTGAATTCTGACGTGCTGAAAAAAGCAAAAAATGGGGTTTATTCCGCTAAAAACATTCGGGAGTACACCACAAATTATCAGCGCAGTGGGGGCTCTGGAAACTTCAGCGATTATTACCAAGCCGCATACGGAAATGCGGTTTTTAAGGAGTTTTTCAGAAAAAACATGGTCTTCTCAGAGCACAACTTGGTTACAGATGGTTCGTTTAACGAATTCAACCTCATTATGTGCCGAAACGTGCTGATATATTTTCAAAAGCCACTACAATCACGTGTGATTAGAATTTTCAAAGAAAGCCTAGCCCCGGGAGGCTTTCTATGTCTCGGCTCTAAAGAGAGTCTCATGTTTGCAGATGATCATGACGCCTTCGAAGAAGTAGATGCTACTCAAAAAATCTATCGCAAAAAGCTTGTTGTATGATAGATTTAACTGGCATAGAATTAATAGTAATTGGCGGCTCTGCTGGAGGCATTAAGGCCATTACAGAAGTATTAAAGCCATTGCCAAAAGATTTTCCGGTTCCTATAGTGATAGTGTTACATAGGCTAAAAAACGTGCCTAGCACTTTACAAAGTGTCATTCAATATCACACCTTACTACTAGTAAAAGAGGCGGACGAAAAAGAAACTATCAAGCCAAGATGCGCGTATATAGCGCCTGCCAATTATCATTTATTGATAGAAAAAGACAAAACCTTTGCATTGGATTATTCAGAAGTAGTTAAATATAGCAGGCCAAGCATTGACATCACGTTTGAATGTGTGGCAAATGTTTACGGTAATAAAGCCTTGGGAATTCTACTTACGGGAGCTAATTCTGATGGAGCATCTGGCCTATTGCTTATGAAACTGAAAGGCGCTAAATGCTACGCTCAGGACCCAAAATCTGCTGAGGTTTCTACCATGCCTCAATCGGCAATTGACATTGGGGCAACAGATGAGTTGATTGCACTCAATAGAATAGGGCTTCTCTTAAAACAAGCCGCATTAAAAATAAGTTAAATCGAATGTCAGCTGATAAGAAATATTCGATTTTGCTAGTGGACGACCGTCCCGAGAATTTGTATGCCCTAGAAAAAACGCTTGGGGCAGATAATTACAATCTGGTAAAAGCATTGAGCGGAGAAGAAGCGTTAAAAAGCGTTCTCAAACAAGAATTCTCTTTAATTCTTTTGGATGTGCAAATGCCTGGAATGGACGGTTATGAAGTAGCACAGCTTTTAAGTAGCAGCAAGAAAACCAAGCATATTCCTATCATTTTCGTCACAGCAATAAACAAGGAAAAGAAGCATATGCTTAAAGGGTTCCAGTCTGGCGCGGTAGATTACATACCAAAACCTGTAGACCCAGACGTGCTGCTAAGCAAAGTAAATATTTTCCTTAAGCTGCACGAACAGCAAAAGGAAACGGAAAAAGCCAAACATGCCCTTGAGGAGGTTAATACACACCTCGAATCAAAAGTTCAGAGCCGTACCAAAGAGTTAGAGGCCTCTAAGCTTTTGGCCGAAAAATCCTTACAGATAAAAGAGGAATTCTTGGCAAATATGAGCCACGAAATTCGAACCCCAGTGAATGCAATATTGGGCTTTTCGAGATTACTCCTTGACACTTCTCTTTCGGCCGAACAGCGAGAAGAAATGGAGGCAATTCTGTTTTCGTCCGAACAACTTCTAAGTATTATCAACGATATTCTTGACTTCTCTAAAATTGAAGCAGGAAAAGTAGAGCTAGAAGAGACCGATTTAGACCTTCATCATTTACTAAAAAGCTTAGTAAAAATGCAAGAGCCTAAGGCTAACGAAAAAGGAATTTCGATTATTTCAGACATTCAGAAAGATATTCCGCAGGTGGTAATTGGCGATCCTGTTAGGCTAAACCAAATCTTTAGCAACCTGCTTAACAACGCAATTAAGTTTACCGAAAAAGGCGAGGTGCGGCTAAAGGCCAACCTCGTGAATCTCCAAAATCAAACACTTCAATTGCAATTTCAAGTAACAGACACCGGAATTGGAATTCCCGACCACAAACTGGAAAAAGTTTGGGATAGTTTTTCGCAAGCAAGTAACGATACTACAAGGAAATATGGCGGAACGGGTCTCGGACTAACCATTGTAAAGCGTCTCGTTGGCCTGCACCACGGAGGAAAGATAGAACTAGACAGTATCCTCGGGCAAGGAACAACTTTTACAGTAAACCTAAACCTGCAAACCTCCGCCAAATCAGCCAAGGAAATTGAGAAATCTAAAGTTCTTGAGAACGATGGAACCCTAGAAGGCATCAAAATTCTTCTTGCGGAGGACAACCGACTTAACCAAGTAGTTGCGACAAAAGTTTTAGCCAAAATGGGCATAGACGCAGACATTGCCAACAATGGAATAGAGGCATTAGAAATGAGCCAATCAGGCAATTACGCCATGATATTAATGGATATTCAAATGCCGGACATGGACGGTTACGAAGCCACTAGGCGTATTCGAAAACTAGAAGGCCCCAATGGTCTTATTCCTATCGTAGCGCTCAGCGCAGATGTGGCACCAAGCGTAATTAAACGATGCATGGAAGTTGGTATGAACGATTATTTGCCAAAACCTTTTCAAGAAAAAGAACTGTTTCAAAAATTAAAAAGATGGGCAGATGTTTCAGGTTTTGACACCCCCGAACCCGTGGCTGAAAAAGAATCAGCGCAGGTAACTACAGACAAGATTATTAATCTTTCAACCTTAGAGGATTTAGCTGATGGCAATGCAGAGTTTATGCACGACATGATAAATATGTTTTTAGAAGATACGCCTGAATGTTTAAGGAAAATTGAAATAGCAATAGGGGAACAAGACCATGAAACAATTCAAAGAATCTCACATAAGATGAAACCAAGTATGGGCTTTATGGGAATGCCAGCGTTGGAAATTAGCGTTGCTGAAATGGAAAAAAAGGCAGAATCTAAGACTGATCTTGAGCAAATTAAAATCATTTTTGAGTACGTACAAGCACAATGTGAGCAGGCATTTGGAGAATTAAGGCAAGGGTTAAAACGAGCCTAATTTCCTCTAACTTTGACGCATATTTTCTGCATTATAACAAGAAAACAACCCCATAATCCATAATTGGAAAAGTTGTATTTTAACCCCTTGATTTGTATACAGATCATAACCAGGAAAATCTAGACAGTCCATATAACATATTGATATGAAGCGAGCTTTACGCGAACTACTCTCATTTGCACTCCCAATTTTCTTCCTATTCGTAGCGAATAGTGACGCAAATGCCCAATGTCCAGTAGTACTTGATTCCATTATTTCCACAGACGTAACGTGCTTTGGAGCTAATGACGGTTCCATTGCCATTTACGTGAGCGGTGGATTTCCAGAATACACCTACCAAATTTTTAACCCACCAGCTGCTCCCCAGTTTTTCACAACGACTGCGACTAGCCACGTATTTACTGGGCTAAACAGTGGTTCTGGGGATTATCAGGTTATCGTGGTTGGTGAAGACGGTCTTGGCGGTAACTGTAGCCCTGTTTTCGATTTTGCAACGGTAAACGACCCTCCTCCATTTTCAATTTTAGTTAGTACTACAAACGACACGTGCCCTGACGGGAATGTTGGAACCGCTAGTGTCGATGTAACAGGCGGTGTTTTTCCCTACATCTACTCTTGGCCCCCTTTCCTTGAGACTTCTGATTCAATTTCTGGTCTTGATGGCGGGAACTATTCGGTTACTGTTACCGATGCAAATGGGTGTGCGCAAACAGAACCTTTTACAATTATTGCACCGACAGATTGGTCTGGAACACTTACTGGTGCAAACCCAACTTGTTTTGGTTCCAGCGATGGTTCAATAACATCTACTGGCATAACCGGTGGAACTGCACCGTACTCTTTTTCTTGGACAGGTACAGCTCAAACAACAGAAAACCTCTCTGGACTTACAGCTGGGTCATACACGCTAACAGTTACAGATGCAATTGGTTGCACACGGATTTTCCCAACAATTGTGCTTACACAACCAGCTCAAATCGTTCTCACCGAAACACATGTTAATGTTAGTTGCGATGGGCTTGCTAATGGATCCATTAATCTTTCTGTAATCGGTGGCGTCAGTCCCTACACCTATCTATGGACAAACGGTGCAACTACTCAAGATTTAACAGCCCTATCTTCGGGAAGTTATATCGTAACTGTAACCGATGACGTGGGTTGTAGCGACAATATTTCAGTTACAATTCTTGACGGTTCAGACATTCTTCTTTCTGCAATTAGCGTGAGTTCTCAATGTAATGAGGCAAACGGCTCTATTGATCTTATCGTAACCGGTGGTTCTGGCAACTACTCGTACGTTTGGCAACCAGGCGGTCAAATAACTCAGGATATTACGGCTCTACCAGCTGGAATTTACGATGTGATGGTAACCGACAACACGCTTGGGTGTGTGGATAGCCTTACAGTGATTGTCAATGATTTCCCTGGACATGATATTACTG
>CALCGD010000283.1 GCA_937900875.1 uncultured Flavobacteriales bacterium | reverse complement strand
GTCATTGGTTTGCCTTGAGTTAGATTTTCTGTCCACATATAGTAAAAGTCCGTTGTAGCTACGGGGTCAGTTAGGCTGCACCAAATAGAGCCGAAGCTGTCTATTGGTAGCTCATCTTTAAACCAAAGACTATCCAAATAAACTTGCTGTTCAATACTTGTTGTGGCTTGGTATTTCTCCCCTTCAACCCAAGCAGTTAGTTTGTACGTTTTGCCTAGCTCTCCTGTAATGCCTAGGTTCAAATAGATGCATAAATCTAATCCTGGCGGGAAGCTTTCGAAACCAAGTAATTCCAATGCAAGCGCCTGTTGCTCAACAGGTAGGTCTAACAAACATGTTTGGTGTAAAGTATCTCTCACACCATCAACCTCAATAAAAACGCTATCAGCAGCGACAATCGAATTAGCAATGGCTTCTATAGCTGTTTCAATTGGCGAGAAATAGTTTGAACTTCTCGTGATGATTAAGTACGGAAAGGTGCCATTTTCTATGTAGCCCTCAAATACAATTCCATCCACTCCTGCCGGAAGATCAATGTCTAACACCTTCTCGCAGGCGCTAAAACTTAGAGTTGTTGCAAGCAGAAAAAGAGCAATATAAATTTTCTTCTTCATGATTAAAATTTAAAGTTCCAAGTAACACTAGGTAGAATTGGGAAAACTGAAACCTGACGCGCCTCAATTGTAATAGTCTGATCAGTCTCATCCGTTTTTGTAGCGAAATACACGAAGTATGGATTCTGTCTGCTGTAAACGTTATAAATACCAAAGTTCCAAGTAGACTTAAATCGTCTATTCTTTTTAGGGTTCGGATGGAGAGTTGCTCCTAAATCTAACCTGTGATAATCGGGCATTCTAAAGCTGTTTCTATCTCCATACTCTGTCACTATGTTTCCATCAATAAAGTAACGAGAGGCTGGCACCGTCATGGCGCTACCCGAGCCATAAACGAAAACCGCAGATACAGACCATCTTTTTGATATTCTATACGAGCCTACCACAGATAAATCATGCCTTCTATCATACGTGGCAGGAAACTGTTTTCCTCCATTCAAATCAGGAAAAACACGGTTGGTCCAAGCCAATGTATATCCAATCCATCCAGTAAACTTGGCTCCATTTTTTCTGATAAAAAACTCCGCTCCGTAAGAGTCTCCTTTCCCAAATACAAAGTTGTTATCTGGATTATTATTAATGTTTTGGTCTGGGCTAAAACCGTCCCGATACTCAATCAAATTATCCATCAATTTGTAGTATCCTTCAACACTCACCTCTAGCTTATCATCAAAGAAATTGTGGAAGTAACCTAAAGCCCATTGATGCCCATGCATTGGTTTTACAACATCAGTACTTGGCACCCACAAATCGGTAGGGAAACTGATAGAAGCCAAGCTTGCTAAGTGGATATATTGGTAATTCATTGAGTAAGACGCCTTCAAAGAATTGTGCTTACCCAACATGGCCCGAGCAGAAATTCTTGGTTCTGCAACTCCGTAGGTCTTCACATTTTCGAGGGTTCCATAATGTGTGGTGTCCACCACTTGTCCTACTTCATTGGTAATGTATCTGTCAAAAGGCCCTGTGTGAACAAACATAGACCCTCTAACGCCCACGTTCATTCTAAATCTGTCGGAAATATCCCAGTCGTCTTGCACATAAATTGCAGCTTCGTGAGCATGAAATTTCACGTCATCTCCTAAGTCCAATTCTGTATCTCCGGTACGGGCAGATATGCTGCTTGGCGTAAATGTGTGGTAGATGTAATTACCTCCAAATTGAACATTATGCCGAATGTCTGGCATCCAATTCAAATCAACCTTTAAGTTAAAATCTTGAATACCTGAACGAAGGGAAAGCTCAAATTCTTGCTGACCAGCACCAAATTCGAAGGTGTAATCGCTAAAAATGAACGATGTATTCATGAACAATTTAGGCTCAAAAATGTGGTTCCATCTCACCGATGTAGTTGCATTTCCCCACCCAATATTTGCGCTAAAATCGTCCTGACTTTTAAAACTAAAAACGTCTCTTCCCCAATAGGCACTAACATACAAGCGGTCTTTTTTACCAAGCGTGTAATTCAATTTCCCGTTCAGGTCGAAGAAGTAATAGGTAGCTCCTGCAAAGAATCCTCCTCCGTCAGAATCATCATCAGTGGCAAGATTAGCAATGGCCCCACCAAGCAAGCCTATGTATGCAAATCGGCCTGAGAAAATAAACGACCCCTTATCCTTAACAAGCGGACCTTGAAGGGTAAGTCGAGAATTAATGATACCCAAGCCACCTTCCAACTCAAATTTCTTGTTGTTTCCTTCCTTCATGCTAATGTCCAATACCGAAGACAATCGACCTCCGTACCTCGCAGGCATGGCGCCTTTGGTCAACTCGATTGACTTAATAGCATCAGCATTAAACACAGAAAGAAATCCGAACAAGTGAGACGCGTTGTATACCACTGCCTCATCTAGCAAAACCAAATTTTGATCCGGACCACCTCCACGAACATAAAGCCCAGCATTACCTTCAGAACCAGATTGAACACCCGGCAACAGCTGAATTACTTTAATAATGTCGACCTCTCCCATAAGTGCAGGGAGTTCTTTGATTTGTTGCACTGGAATTTCTACCACGCTCATTTTTGAGCTCTTGGTGTTCTCATCCTTTTTCTCACCTGTTACCACAACCTCATCCTTGGTAAAGGCAGATTCTTTTAACTCAAGATTCAACTCAAAATCTTTATTAAGATCTACTTCTTGTGTGTACGTTTCGTAACCCAAAAAAGAAACTTTGAGGGTATACTTTCCTTCTGGAATTGTAAGTGAGTAGTAACCATAAACATTAGTGGTTGTTCCTTTCATCAGCGGTTCAACAAAAACGTTGGTACCAATCATGGTTTCGCCATTAGCTCCATCAGTTATGGTTCCGCTTATGGTGTATTTGTCTTGCCCAAGGGCGATGGATGAACAAAAAACAGCAATCAAAATGAGTGCCGACTGCAAATACGATTTGAAGTTAATTTCCAAGTCTTTATTCCTATAAACTGTTCCCGATTTTTTTCGAGGTGCAAATATAACCGTCAGAAGGCTAGAAAGTTGCGAGGAAATCGGTAAAACTGAACGGTATTGAGCAAAAGCAAACACTACACTGATCTTCTTCAGTTTTGACTACCACACGTGTCAGGTTTCAAACTACCATCAATAGGTTGATTTGTCTTTTGGAAGAAAAACCATCAACATGAAAAGAGTTGTAATTCTTGGCGCAGGTACCGCAGGTACAATGATGGCCAATCATTTGTCAAAAAAACTCCCTAAAAAAGAGTGGGAGCTGGTTATTATTGACCAAGAAAAGACACACTACTATCAGCCGGGCTTTTTGTTTCTCCCTTTCGATATTTATCAGCCAGAAGATGTTGTTA
>CALCGD010000282.1 GCA_937900875.1 uncultured Flavobacteriales bacterium | reverse complement strand
GGTGTTTGATACATTATCGTTCTTGGTATTGTTGCTTAAAATAGTTCTGGTATGCTCCACTTGTAACGTTATTCAACCAAGCTTCATTGTTTAGGTACCAATCAACTGTTTTTGGTAGTCCTTCTTCAAAGGTTAAACTTGGCTCCCACCCCAGTTCAGATTTTAGTTTGGTAGAGTCGATGGCATAACGCAAATCGTGCCCTGCTCTATCCTTCACAAACGTAATTAGCTTTTCGGATGAGCCTGCTTCGCGATTTAACTTTTCGTCCATTATTGCGCACAAAAGCTTAATGAGGTCGATATTAGTCCATTCGTTGTTGCCTCCGATATTATATGTCTCTCCTAATCCGCCTTTGTGAAAAACCACATCGATGGCAGAAGCATGATCTTCTACAAATAACCAATCGCGAATGTTTTCGCCTTTTCCATAAATAGGAATTTCCTCTTTATTCTGAATACGATGAATTGCCAGAGGGATTAACTTCTCTGGAAAATGGTTTGGTCCGTAATTGTTAGAGCAATTAGAAATTACAACTGGCAAACCGTATGTATGAAAATAAGCGCGAACTAAATGGTCTGAGCTTGCCTTTGAAGCTGAATATGGGCTTCGAGGATCATATGCCGTAGTCTCATAAAAGAATCCTTCTTCGCCAAGAGAGCCGTAAACTTCATCGGTAGAAATATGGTAGAATCTCTTTCCTTCCCAATTGCCATTCCATAGTTCCTTTGCTGCGGTTAGCAGGTTTACAGTTCCAAGAATATTGGTTTGAATAAATGCCATTGGGCCAGAAATAGACCTGTCGACATGCGATTCTGCCGCCAAATGAACTACACCTTCAGGCTTATATTTTTCAAAAACTTCCTTTAATCTGGCTGGATCCGTTATGTCAGCTTGCTCAAAAATGTAATTATCAGCATTCTCAACATCTTTAAGATTTTCGAGATTACCAGCGTAAGTCAAAGCATCCAGATTTACAATTCTGTAATTCGGGTACTTGTTTACGAATCTTCTTACCACGTGCGAGCCAATAAAGCCTGCTCCGCCTGTTATTAATATCGTTTTCATGCTTGTCGAGATCTATAATTTTTCTCCCAATTCCATGAGGAACTTAATGCGTCCTCTAAACTTAATTCTGCTTTCCATTTCAATGCTTGGTTTGCCAATGTAGTATCGGCAAATATTTCGGTAACGTCTCCCGCTCTGCGTTTTCCAACCTTATAAGGAACACTTACACCAGTTGCAGCGATAAACGCCTCAACTACTTGAAACACGCTTTTCCCATCGCCAGTTCCAATATTATATACTTCGTATTTAGACTTTGACACCCCCTCTTCCAGCCTTTTAAGCGCTTGTAAATGCGCTTTTGCAAGATCCACAACGTGTATATAATCCCTAACACATGTGCCATCCACTGTTGGGTAGTCGTTACCATGGATAGTGAGAAATTCTCTGATTCCAGCGGCTGTTTGTGTTACATAGGGCACCAAATTATTAGGTGTTCCAACTGGAAGCTCTCCAATTTTACCTGAAGAATGAGCGCCTATTGGATTAAAATAACGAAGTGAAATGGCGTTTAAATCTTGCACTTTGCAACAATCACGAATAATGTCTTCGCAGATAGTTTTCGTATTTCCGTAAGGAGATTCCGCCTCTTTTCGTTGCGTGGTTTCAGTAACTGGGCATTCATCGGGCTGCCCGTAAACCGTACAACTTGAAGAGAATACCAACTTAGAAATACCATGCTTTTCGGTTTGCTCAAGAATATTTATGAGGCTACCTACATTATTTCGATAATACATAAGTGGTTCTTGAACCGATTCGCCCACAGCTTTCTTTGCCGCAAAGTGAATGATTGCTTCGACTCTGGTTCCGAGCTCATCAAACACTTTAGTAAGTTGATTTCGGTTGTCAATATCAACCTGAAAAAACGTTGGCCGTTTAGATGTAATTTCCTCTATAGAATCTAAAACATCCAAATGAGAATTAGACAGGTTGTCTAGGATAACAACTTCGTAGCCGTTATTAATTAGCTCTACAACCGTGTGTGAACCAATGTATCCTGTACCGCCTGTTACAACTACCATATTACAAACTCCAGTACGAAAGCTGCTTAATTTGATCCTTGTAAACTCCTTTTACATCCACAAACACTCCGTTTGGCTTAGATATTCCTTGAAAATAACTCTCAGGTTTACCTAAATATTCTGTGTGGTTCACTGCAAGAATAACCGCATCGTAATCAGAACCAATATTGGCCGCTAGTTCGAATCCGTATTCATGATTAACCTGATTAGAAGATGCATGTGGGTCAACCACTTCTACTCTCACGCCAAAAGACTCTAACTCACGAATTACGTCTACGACCTTTGAGTTTCTAATATCAGACACGTTTTCTTTAAACGTAGCACCCATAACGAGCACTTTTGCCTTGCTAATATCGCCTCCTTTGGCTACAATTTTCTTTACCGTTTCGCGGGCTACATAAGCACCCACCTCATCATTAATAGAACGTCCAGAAGTAATAACCTTTGAGTGATAACCTAGCTGACGGGCCTTATGGGTTAAATAATATGGGTCAACGCCAATACAATGACCACCAACCAACCCAGGGAAAAACTTTAGGAAATTCCATTTGGTTCCAGCTGCTTCAAGTACATCAAAAGTGTTGATTCCAACTCTATTGAAAATCATTGAAAGCTCATTCATCAACGCAATATTCACATCTCGCTGAGTATTCTCAATAATCTTTGCTGCCTCAGCAACTTTGATAGATTTTGCACGATAAACTCCTGCGTCAACTACCAATTCGTAGGTTTTCGCAACTAGTTCGGATGACTCTTCATCGCAACCAGCAGCAACTTTAATAATTTTTCTAAGGGTATGTTCTTTATCGCCTGGATTGATTCTTTCTGGAGAGTATCCAACCTTGAAATCGGTCTTGAACTTCAATCCAGAAACCTCTTCTAAAACAGGAATACAATCTTCTTCAGTACATCCAGGATATACGGTTGATTCGTAGACTACATAGTTTCCCTCAGAAAGCGCACCACCAACCGTTCTAGAAGCGCCTAAAACTGGTCTTAAATCAGGGAGATTGTGCTCATCAATTGGTGTAGGAACTGCAATAATGAAGAAATCTACATCCTTAAGGTCATCGGTGTTTGCGGTAAAAAGGATATCGCAACCGTCAAAATCGCTGGACTCCAATTCTTCACTCGGGTCAATGTTGTTCTTCATCAACTCAACTCGTTCTTGATTGATGTCGAAACCAACTACCTTGATAGTTCTAGCGAACTCCAATGCTATTGGTAAGCCAACGTATCCAAGTCCGATTACACCCAATTTGGCCTCTTTGTTTACCAGTTTGTCGTAAATATTCATCACTCTTTATTTTCCTTTTTTTAATACTTCTTTCTGTCTTTGAGCATAAATACGCTCAATTATTTCTACCACTTTTAAGCCTTCTAAAGCATTAGTTGATATAGACTTTCTTCCTTGTAAATGATCCACTACATTTTCAATTATGTAATGATGATTGGCTGCCGAGCCTTTGTACGCACCGTAGTCGTTAGCTGGGTTTGAAGCCTCTAATTCTGGCATTTCATACCCATCTATATGGCAATATTCAACTTCATTCATGTACTGCCCACCAATCTTTACACTTCCTTTTTCGCCTATTATGGTGAGGCTACTTTCTAAATTCTTGTTCCAAATAGAGGTAGAATAATTGATGCAGCCCATTCCGCCATTCACAAAGTTGAAATGAACCATTCCCGAATCTTCAAAATCTGTAAGGTTCTTATGGCTAAAATCTTGAAACTTCCCTTTGATGTCGGTGATATCGCCAAAAAGCCAATACATAATATCTATAAAGTGAGAAAACTGAGTGAATAGCGTTCCGCCATCCAGTTTTGCATCTCCCTTCCAATTTCCTGGTTTGTAATACCGCTCGTCTCTGTTCCAATAACAGTTTACTTGTACCATGTAAATCTGCCCGAGAGCTTTGTCTTCAATCAAGTTTTTAATCCAAACCGAAGGAGGCGAATATCTATTCTGCATTACGCAGAAAACCTGCTTAGAAACCTGTAACGCTTTGAAAATTATTTCTTCGCAATGTGCCTTTGAAAGTGCCATTGGCTTTTCGCAAACCACATGTTTTAGTGCCTTTAACGCAGCTAAACTATGGTCAGCATGATATCCGTTTGGTGTGCAAACATTAACCACTTCAATTTCAGGAACCGCACTCAGCATTTCTTCAATGCTGGTAAAAAACGGAACATCAAAATTTTCAATCCCTAATTCGGTTTTGCCTCTAGAATCGCACAAAGCAACGAGTTCCGATTCTGGATTTCGTTGAACCATTTCTGAATGACGCTTGCCAATATGTCCACATCCGATAACTGCGAACTTTATTTTCTGTCCTTCAGAACTCATCCCTGCCTCTCTACTATTCCATTTGTCAACCGGTACTTGTCTCCACTTTCAGCGCAAGCAGCCACTCCACTTTCATCAAAAACGAGCCGATGACCGTATTCGCTCATCCAACCAATTTGTCTGGCAGGATTGCCCACCAATAATGCATAAGCTGGGATGGATTTGGTAACAACCGAACCTGCACCTACAAAAGCATGATGACCAATGTCATTGCCACAAACAACGGTTGCATTTGCGCCAATTGTAGCTCCGCGTCCGACTACTGTTTTTTCGTAAGAACCTCTTCGAATTACAGCGCTACGCGGATTGGTAACGTTCGTAAAAACCATTGATGGCCCAAGAAAAACATCATCTTCGCAAACTACACCAGTGTAGATTGAAACATTGTTTTGAACTTTTACATTATTGCCCAAAACAACGTCTGGTGAGACGACAACATTCTGCCCCAAATTGCAATTCTCGCCCAACTTACAGCCACCCATTAAATGCGAGAAGTGCCAGATTTTGGTTCCATTACCAATCTGACACCCTTCGTCAATTACAGCTGTTTCGTGAGCGAAGTATCCCATTATTTTCTAATGTATCCTTCAAAAGTGTTGTGCTCTTTCTTGTAGAGTTCACTTTCAGGTAGACTCTTGAAATATTCATAAGTAATCTTCAAACCTTCTGCACGATTTACTTTTGGCTCCCAGTTTAGCAGCGCTATTGCTTTGTCGATATTTGGTTGACGCTGCATTGGGTCATCAACAGGAAGTTCTTTATAAATCACCTTCTGATTTGTACCGGTAAGCTTGATGATTTCTTCGGCAAACTCGCCAATGGTAATCTCATCTGGATTACCAATGTTTACCGGTTCAGCGTAATCTGAATTCAAAAGTCTCCAGATTCCTTCTACCAAATCGTCTACATAACAGAAACTTCTTGTTTGGCTTCCATCACCAAAAACAGTAAGATCTTCGCCTCTAAGCGCTTGTCCAATAAACGCAGGTAAAACACGTCCATCATTCAGTCGCATTCTTGGACCATAGGTATTGAAAATTCGAATTATGCGCGTTTCAACTCCATGATATCGATGATATGCCATAGTAATGGCTTCTTGAAAACGTTTAGCCTCATCGTATACTCCTCGTGGACCAATCGGATTTACATTTCCCCAATATTCTTCGGTTTGAGGATGAACCATTGGGTCTCCGTAAACCTCAGAAGTTGAAGCAATCAACATACGAGCGCCTTTTGCCTTTGCCAATCCCAAACAGTTATGTGTTCCTAACGAACCAACTTTTAAGGTTTGGATTGGAATTTTCAGATAGTCAATTGGGCTTGCCGGAGATGCAAAATGCATGATATAATCCAACTTACCAGGAACGTGGATAAACTTGCTTACATCGTGATGGCAAAATTCAAACTCTTTTAGTTTGAAGAGATGCTCAATGTTTTTCAGGTCGCCAGTAATGAGGTTGTCCATTGCAATTACATGACATCCTTCCTTTAGGAATCTCTCGCAAAGATGAGACCCTAGAAAACCAGCAGCTCCTGTTATTAAAACTCTTTTCATCCGTTTGGAATTACAGTCTTACGACCGATGCTATTGTAGTAATATCCTAGCCCTTTCATTTGATCTAGGTCGTAAAGGTTTCTGCCGTCAAAAATCACTTTCTCTTTCAGAATGCTAGAAACCTTTGCGAAATCTGGAGATCGGAATACCGACCACTCTGTAGCAATAATTAAGGCATCGGCATTCTTTAAAGCGTCATATTGGTTTTCAGCATAAGAAATTTTGTCGCCAAGTAGGGCTTTCACATTTGCCATTCCTTCCGGATCGTAGGCTGTAATTGTAGCACCAGCTGCAACCAATTTATCAATCACGTAAAGCGCTGGTGCTTCTCTGATATCATCTGTATCTGGCTTAAATGCCAATCCCCATAATGCGAAATGTTTTCCTTTTAAATCACCACCAAAGAAATCGGCTATCTTAGGAACGATGATGGTTTTTTGGTCTTCATTTACCTTCATTACTGAGGTTAAAAGAGCAAAATCGTAATTCACTTCTGCTGCAGATTTAGCTAGAGCTTGAACGTCTTTTGGGAAACAGCTTCCACCATATCCGATACCTGGAAATAGAAATCGTTTTCCAATTCGAGTATCCGTTCCAATTCCAATTCTCACCTTGTCAACATCCGCATCAACAAGCTCGCATAAATTAGCAACCTCATTCATGAAGGTAATTTTGGTAGCAAGAAATGCGTTCGCAGCATACTTAGTCAACTCAGCCGATTTCTCGTCCATAAAAATGATTGGATTTCCTTGGCGAACGTAAGGCTTGTATAACTCCTCCATTATGGCCTGCGCCTTTGCTGAAGAAGTCCCTACAACAACTCTATCTGGCTTCAAGAAATCATCAACCGCAAATCCTTCTCTTAGAAATTCTGGGTTTGACACAACATCAAAATCAACTGTCGCATTCTTCTTAACAGCGGCTGTTACTTTTTCAGCTGTTCCAACCGGAACAGTGCTTTTATCAACCAAAACCTTATAGCCTTTCATAAGCTTTCCAAGGTCATCAGCTACACCTAAGATGTACGACAAATCTGCAGAACCATCTTCTCCGGGAGGAGTTGGCAGAGCCAAGAAGATAACCTGAGCATCTTCGATGGCTGAGGCCAAATCGGTCGTAAAACTCAATCTGCCTTGCTTGATGTTTCTTTCAAATAAGACATCCAAATGAGGTTCGTAAATCGGCACTTCACCGTTTTTCATCTTATTTACCTTGTTCACATCGATATCTACGCAGATAACGTGGTTTCCTGTTTCTGCCAAGCATGTGCCTGTTACCAAACCAACATATCCTGTACCTACTACTGCAATATTCATTTATCCTTTATTTACGAATTCTAAAACTTTTTCAATTATATATTCCTGCTGCTGCTCTTCCATTTCGGTATGAATTGGAAGAGAAATAACATTGGCGCACAACTCTTCTGTTGTGCTGTAATTTCTATCTGTATTACCCATTGCGTAGGCCTTTTGCTTGTGCAACGGGATGGGGTAATAAATCATTGAAGGCACTTCATTTTCGGCCAAAAAGGACTTCAATTCATTTCTATCAACTCCGTTTAACACCAACGTGTATTGATGAAAAACATGCTTAGACTGAACACCTCTAACTGGCGTTTTAATTCCCTCACAAGAACTAAAAGCGGCATCATACCTATCTGCAACCCGCGTTCTTCTAGCGATAAAATCGTCTAAATGAGGCAGCTTAACTTTAAGAACCGCTGCTTGTATGGCATCCAGCCTGGAGTTAACTCCGATTAAATCGTGTACGTAAAGCTGGGTTTGACCGTGTGATGCAATTATTCTAGCTGTAGCAGCCAATTCATCATTGTTGGTACAAATAGCACCTCCATCCCCAAAACATCCTAGGTTTTTAGATGGGAAAAAGGAAGTACAACCGAAGTCCCCAATGGTTCCAGACTTAACGGTTTTGCCATTTGAGAAATGATAATCCGAACCAATTGCTTGAGCATTGTCCTCAATCACATGAATTCCGTGAGCGTTAGCTAGGTTCATTAATCCCTCCATGTCCGCACATTGGCCGTACAAGTGGACAGGAACAATTGCTTTAGTGGAAGATGTAATCGCTTCTTCAACCTGCTTTAAATCAATACAAAAAGTATCAGGCTCAACATCTACCATTACTGGCGTTAGACCGAGTAAAGCGATTACCTCCGCTGTAGCCACATAAGTAAAAGTTGGCACAATCACCTCATCGCCAGGCTTGAGCCCCAAGGCCATCATAGCTATTTGCAAAGCGTCTGTACCATTTGCACATGGAATGACGTGCTTGCATCCTAAGTATGCTTCAAGCTCACGAGCAAAACCATCGACAACTGGCCCTCCAATAAAGCGAGTAGAATCCATAACATTCAATACAGAACCGTCTATTTCGTCTTTCAAGCGCATGTACTGCGTCTGAAGATCGACCATGGCAATTTCTTTCAATATAATTGGTTTGATGACCACGCTTTTTAAGAGGGCGCAAATATAGTCATTTCAGGAGCTTAAAAAGGCGCTGAAAGCGTTGGAAACAAAGGGGAATCGGGTGTATTGAGTTATCTGATTTGAGACGCCAACTTTTCTATTTCATTGGCAAAATAATCCCACTGAAACCGTTTCTTCTCTTCGAGGATATTCGCCTGAAATTCTTCAAATCGATTTTCATTAAAAAATCGTTCAATTGACTGAGCCACAGAACTTGCATCTACCTCACAAACGTATCCAACCTTATCGTGTTGCACCATTTCTGGCAAACCACCAACATTAGTTACAAGCATGGGTGTGTTGAAGTGATAAGCTATTTGGGTTACTCCGCTCTGGGTGGCCGTGAGATATGGTTGAGCCACTAAATCGGCCGCACAGAAATAGTACTTCACCTTGTATTTATCTACAAACCCAGCATTTACGATAACGTTTGTGTTCAATCCTAACTTGTCGATTAGGCGTGTATATTGCGCTCTATCATCATAAAATTCTCCGGCCACAACCAATTTTACATTCACTTTATCCTTAATCTTAGCTATCGCTTTTAAGAGGAGTTTTAAGCCTTTGTATTTTCGAATAATCCCGAAGAATAAAATCAGCTTGGCATCTTCTGCAATGCTCAAATGTTTACGTGCAAGATGTTTCTCTACCTGTTCTCCAAACTGGTCGTAAACAGGGTGATACAAAAGCTTTCGTGGTTTAACGGAATCAAAGGATTGAAGGTCCTCAATCACACTTGACGACATGGCCACATAACCATCACAATGGTTGAGAAAGTACTGCGTAAGGAACTTATCTCCTATGCGTTTTTCGTGCGGAATGACATTATCTAGTATCCCGATTACCGGAACTCCTAACCGAGCTTTTAACCACTTGCAAATTGTTCCGAGAGCTGGCCCCATGAAGGGAATCCAAAATCGCACGACAATAAAATCTGGATTTAACCTTGCAATTTGCCGAACAGCTATCCACCAACTTATTGGGTTTATCGAGCTAATAGAAGGGACAATTTTAACCCCTTCTGGTCCTAATCGGTCGGATGCTTCTGTTTGAGATGTTCCTGGAAACAGAAAAGATGGGTATTGCAGATAGAAGGAGAAAATGGTGTTTTTTATACCCTGCTTGGTGAACTCTTGGGATAGAGATTCATTTAACTGTGCAATTCCACCTCTTAGCGGAAACGCTGGACCAATGATTACACACTTTTTGGATGAGCCCAAGGTTAATCTATTATTTCAGCAATTTGGTAATTGTTCCTGTCGTGCGATGACCGTGAAATCATCTCTGCCAAAAATCCTGCTGTAAACAACTGTGTTCCAACAATCATGGCCAAAATGGCTAAATAGAACAACGGCTGGTCAGTTACCTCTCTTACTTTGGTTTGTTGTGCTAAAGCAACAATTTTTTCCGTTATTAACCAAGTGCTCACTGCTCCCCCCAACAAAAACATTAGCGTTCCATAAACACCAAAAAAGTGCATCGGTCGTTTTCCAAAACGACTCAT
>CALCGD010000281.1 GCA_937900875.1 uncultured Flavobacteriales bacterium | reverse complement strand
ACCATCATCTTATCTGTATGCGGAAACCACCACATTTTAATGTGGTTCTGTTCTTGAACCCAGTCTAAAATATTATCACACACTTCCTCAAAATCCATCAAACCAGAACGCTCATGCAGATTGAATTTTGGGTCGATGTTGATGGTCATTTCAGTCATAATACCCAAAGAGCCAAGCGAAACGATGGCTGAATTGAACAGCTCCAAATTCGCTGTCTTATCAACTTCAATAAGTTCTCCATCGGCTTTTACCAGTTTGAAGTGCGTAACCTGAGAAGCCAAAATCTGATAATTGATTCCAGAACCGTGTGTTGCGGTTGAAATCGCGCCAGCTAAACTTTGTTTGGCAATTGAACCTAGGTTAGAAAGCGAATAGCCATTCTCCCAAAGTTCAATGTTCAAGTCTTCCAATTTGGCACCAGCCTGAATGGTAGCAGTATTGGCTACTTTATCAATAGATAGAATTCGATTTAAGCCATCAGTGGCCATAAGAATATCATCAGTTGGTGCTAAATTGCTCCAAGAATGCCCCGTTCCAATGCAACGGATTTTTCGACCCGTTTTTGCCAAATCCACAACTTCTTGTGTATTCCGTGGTCGTGCTATTTCATTTGGACTAAAACGAATATTCCCAGCCCAATTTTTCCATTCCATCCTGCAATTTAGTTTTTGATGGCGCAGAAAATTCAACTTTTCGACATAAGTGCCATCTTTACACTCTATGCTCCTATCCATCCAATTTTTAATTAGACGAACCGAGTTTTTGCTTCATCCTTTCACATGGGTAATCATCCTCATGTTGTTGGCTGTCTTCACGTATAATCAGCGCAAGCGTAGACGGCTTTTGATTTGGGCATTAGGTCTCATCCTCTTTTTTGCAAACTCTTTTATTGTTGATGAGTTTGTGCGGGTTTGGGAAATGGATGTTACTCCGGTTTGGGAGATTGATTCAGATTTGAAAACCGCCATTGTTTTGGGTGGGGGAGTTTATTACGATACCGAAACTGATGTTGTAAGCTATGGCGGAAATGCCGATAGATATCTTGGTGTTTTACGTCCGTATCACGAGAATAGAATTACTAAAGTTTTAGTTTCTGGTGGAGGGGCTAACTATCTGGCGCAGAATGTAAAGGAGGGCGAAATGCTCAAGCGCTTGTACATGCTATGCAATGTAGATTCTGCGGATATTCTAGTAGAAGGCAAAAGCCTGAATACATACCAGAATGCGCTTTATTCCAAACCAATTTTGGAAGATTTGGGAGAGGAAAAGTTCTTGTTAATTACCTCAGCAAGTCATATGAGAAGAGCGGTTGCGTGTTTTGAGAAGCAAGGAATAAATGTTGTGCCACACCCAGTTATGAAGAGTGTAGGAATAAGACGCTACGAAATAGACCATTTGCTGGTTCCGCGCATCATGAACTTTCATAAATGGTCAGCATTAATCCACGAGTGGATTGGCTTTGTGAGCTATAAAGTGAGAGGGTACGTCTAAATTGTATAAGAGCACTTTACAAACTAATTGCTAGAGTGGCTTCCGTTGAACATCAATCAAAAAACAATGTCTAGTTTTTTTAACTTTCGAACTGGCAAGTTATTTGAAATGCTGAATACAAATTTTCGTGTAAGGATTCGCCTTAATTTTTAAAACGTCTTTAATGGTGACCCTCACGTGATGCTCTGACAAAAAAATGAATCATGAGAAATGAAGTAAAAACTTTAATAGAAATGAAACACATTTGTTTAGTACTAACCTTAATGTTCGTGGGATTATGGAATTTCACTAACGCTCAGACTTGGACCCAACAAGGGATGGATATTGACGGTGAACAGGTCAACGATAGATCCGGTTCTTCGGTTAGTATGCCAGACAACAATACTGTGGCCATAGGCGCCCGCGATAACAATGGAAACGGGACCGATGCCGGTCATGTGCGCGTGTACGAGTTTGTCGGAAACAATTGGATGCAAAAAGGATTGGATATTGACGGAGAAGCAATTGGGGATGAATCAGGAATTGCCGTTAGTATGCCCGATAACAACACGTTGGCCGTGGGAGCCAGTCTAAACGATGGAAACGGAGTCAGTACAGGGCATGTTCGCATCCATAGTTGGAATGGCAACTCTTGGCAGCAAAAAGGAATTGATATTGATGGAGAACTGGTGGATGATCAATCGGGTTTTTCCGTCTCCATGCCCGATAATAACACGGTGGCAATTGGAGCTCCGCAAAATGCGGAGAACGGATTTAACGCTGGCCATGTACGTATTTATCGATGGAACGGAACTGCTTGGCAACAAAAAGGCTTAGACATAGACGGTGAAGCCATTGGAGATCAATTGGGCTGGTCGGTTAGCATGCCAGATAGTAACACTGTGGCCATTGGCGCTAAAACCAATGATGGTACAGGAACAGATGCCGGCCATGTTCGCATTTACGAATGGATCGGCAATGGCTGGATTCAAAAGGGGATTGACATTGATGGAGAATCAAGTTATGATGAATCAGGTTGGTCGGTAAGTATGCCGGATTCCAGAACCGTTGCAATCGGAGCTAAAACAAATGATGGAAATGGAAGCAACTCTGGTCAAGTACGGGTTTATACCTGGACTAATAATACATGGATACAGAAAGGAATTGATTTGGATGGAGAGGCTTCTGGAGACCAATCTGGATGGTCTGTAAGCATGCCAGACAGCAATACGGTTGCTATAGGGGCACTTCAAAATGGCGGAAACGGAAGTAATTCGGGCCATGCGCGAATTTATCGCTGGTACAATGGCCAATGGCAACAAAAAGGCACAGACATAGACGGAGAAGCAAGCAACGACTACTCGGGCCGAACGGTAAGTATGCCCACTCCTAATACCGTGGCAATAGGTGCCAACTTAAACGATGGTAATGGAAGCAATTCTGGACACGCTAGGATATACATCTGCTCTCCTACTTCATCAACCACTCAAATCTCGGCA
>CALCGD010000280.1 GCA_937900875.1 uncultured Flavobacteriales bacterium | reverse complement strand
CCCTGTTAACTTTAGAAAATCATTACCGAATTAGTTGACTTCTACAGCAATGACGGATGCTTATTACCTCCACCATCTCAGCGGATTAAGTTTCTTGAAGCTGCTTTCTGGGTCACCACCTGGGCCGAATGACATCATAACCATACTTATCTCGTTATCGATGGTCACTTTCTTGACCTTTGGCTTTGAGTATGTTTTTCTGTTTTTCATTGTAGGTGAATTTTATGCGTGGATGTTCCTTTGTCGCTTTGTAGCTGAACGATATAAATCCCTGCGGCAGAATTCGCGGAAAATGTGGTTCTGTCAGATTGAATGTTCTCTGTAGCAATGAGCTTACCCGCCATGTTGTAGATGGTGGCTGTTCCGTTGGTCGCTTCCGATAAGATGATGTTCACCTCATTTCCTGATGAGAATACTTGCGCCCTAAACTCATGCGTATTGTTGATGTCGGTAATGGACATGCCGAAATGCAAAGCGAATCGAGTTGGGATGTTTCCTGCTTCATCAGCGAATTCGTAAGTCGCATCTTGACTGAGATTCTGGAAAACGTTCAGCAATCTGTCTTCTAGCCAAACATCATCCGTCATAGCTATTTCTGTTGCTGTAAAAGTGTAATCGTCTTGCGATGGAAGCTTCACACCAAGGTCGATGATGGGATTGGTAGCCACACTTTCCAGTCCGTTGATAACGAGACTGTCGGTACCTGTGGTAGTATAAAGCTGAGGAACGCTTTGCGCTGCCCAAAACTTCTGCGAGTCGTGGTCTTCAAAAGTGTTCTGCGCATCTGAGTTGAAATGAATGATGACTTCATCCGAAAGTGTTGCGTTGCTGATGGTCAATCTCACCAACCCTTCTGCTGCCGATTGCTTGTAGATGCTGCTCCATCCTGCATGGCTACGCATGGCATCGGTAAAGCTTAGTTCGCCTGTCAGTCCATCTGTCGGAACACGTACCCAAAAAGCCTGTGTTGGCGGAATCTCTCCCGTGATGTCACCGTTTCCATTGTTGTTAGTACCGATGTTGTCGGTGGCATTGTAGGTATCATAAAGCATGGTCGTTCCCTGATGGGTTCGGTACCACATGGTTGGACTGAGATTAGTGCGAGTAGCCAAATCCCAACTCAGAGTTGATGGATATGGGTTACTCATGAGGTTGTAGCCACGGTCGTTATCGGTGGTTCCTGTTCTGGTAATGTTGTTCATGGTGAGACCTCCTGTGTTGAAAGCGCTACCGCTGTAAGTCACAGTTCCATTTGCCCCCATTCGTGCCACATAACCCGTCATTGGATTGAGTGAAGTTGAACCGTTGGTTATCTGCGGATAACTGGTCGTGGTCTCATCAGCGCTCCAAAGCTTGTTTCCACTTGCGATGTCGAATGTGGATGCTTGTGCATCTGCAACAGGACTTCCCACATAGAAGAACAGACCACTTGGAGTTCCTCCACCCGAACCTTGCAGGTATTGTTCCATCTGAAAAGTACCGCCACCGTTAATGCTTCCTTCGGTTAGGAGCGAACCAATACTGGATGCGTCTGCTTTAACGAGCATCGTTCCATTATTGAACAATTGCTGGAAAACCGTGAGTGCGTTTCCAGCATCAACGGTTAATTCTGAGCCATTGCGCAGGTTGATGTTGTCAATCTCGGTAGGAGAAAGTACATCGGTGGTGATGTGCGGTTGGTTGGTTGGATAAGCTGTGACGATGGCACTGTCGGAAGCGGTCGGAACTACCCCTTTGCTCCAGTTGCTGCCCGCAGACCAATCGGTGGATGTTGCTCCTGTCCACATCAGTCCGTAATCATCGCCTTGCTGCACGCCTTGGCTGCTACTTTTTCCCGAGCCGCTATCTTCAGTATAAAAAACTTGCCCAATACTAAAACTCATGGTGCCGCCTGCGCCTGAGCCTTCTCCGCCAACAGAAACTAGGTCTGTTTGGGCTATGCAAGTATGAATTGCTACTGAAAAACTAAAGATGGACGTTGAAAAAAAAAGGAGCTTCTTCATGTTTTCTGTTTCTATCTATTTGTTGCCTCTGAATCAACGTTCAGCAATGCTTTCAGGTCCTCTACATCCGCGGACAGAGACGAGAACCTGTTCTCCATTTCCAGTTTTTCTTTCAGCAGTTGGTCAATAATGATTTGTTGTTGTTCGTTTTGTTTGGCCAATTCTTGCATGGCTTTTACAAGCAATGGGCTAACCGCACCATAATCCACGCCCCACGGTTGTGTTTTTGGATCTTCTCCTCCTACATCCACCGGATGTGGAAAGGCAGTATATAACTGCTGAGCGAGATAGCCAGTCTGGACGTCTTCAGCTT
>CALCGD010000279.1 GCA_937900875.1 uncultured Flavobacteriales bacterium | reverse complement strand
GCAAATTCAGACTGATTGACAAACTCAATGTCAAACACACTTAAGTTGGGAGAAAAAGCTGCTATTGGTAAAGGGTCAACTACTACCTGAATAGAATTAGAAGAGCTCGTACAGCCAATCCAATCTATTATTGACAGAACGAATGTTCCGCTTTCAAATACCGTAATATCCTCGCTAATTGACCCAGTGCTCCATTCATAATATGGGTAACCTGCTGGACCAGAAAGCAGCACACTGCCGCCAGCACAAAACTGAACTGCTCCATTTGCAACCACCGCAGGCTGAGGCGGATTTGAAACTTGTTCCACTTCAAATGCTAGTGTATCGGTACAACCCGTGTAGTGGGTCACTACAATCTCGTAATCGCCCGCTTCAAGAAAAACGCTCTGACCGGTTTCTACAGTTGGCAACCATTCATAGCCTGCGTATAACTCGTCAATGTTTAAATTAACTCCGGGCGTTCCAATACAGTAAGTTGTGTTGCCAACCAGCGTAAGTGGTAAATGAGGGGGGCAGTTTATTTGAGCCGATGCTGATAATGTACTACTTATCAGCGCTATACAAAAGATGAGAATTCGAGACTTCATGGAGAGTAAAAATAATACTTACCGCAATGTGGTTCATCGCGGGTTTACAGAATAAAAAAAGGCGGTGAAATTTCACCGCCTTTTCAATACCGAACAAGTTCAGCTTATTTCTTTTGAACTCTAACTAAAGCCTGACTTCCGTTGATGTCTGCCTTAATTAGGTAGATTCCAGCAGGAATTCCAGTTAAATCCAAGTTCAATCGGTTTGCACCAATTCTGATAACCTTTACCATGGTCTGAACCATAGCTCCAGTAATAGAATATACTTCTATAGTTGCGTTTGAAGCAACATTTGAATTTACATTCAAAGTAGCGTTTCCATCATTAGGGTTTGGATAAACTCCTAGCGAGAAAACTTCGTTTGCTTCTTCGATTCCATTAGGATCAGTAATAGACATTGTGTATCCATCCTCATCTACCATTCCAGGTACAGCCTGTGGAAAAGCAATCGTTTGGCTAATTGGAGCTGGCAACGTTGCAGACCCATTAGTTGAAGAAACAATATTGATTACAAAGTTTCCAGCTTCTGATGGTGTTCCGCTTATAGTAATTGTTCCAGAAGCGTTAGCCACATAAGTGCAAGGTGAAGCGTCACAAACAGCAGTTAAACCATTTGGAAGTCCCTCAACAGTCCAAGTTACGTCTGTAACGTCTGCTGCTAAATCTAAATTTGGATTTGGAATTGGAATTGGAACACCAGGAATAGAAATTGGGTCGCCTAAAGAAGAAGTATTGAAATCAGAAGTTGCAGGAATAACAAAAGTCAAAACCTGTCCAGCGTATGCTTCACCTAAAGTTCCTCCAGGAAGAGCATATCCTCCAGCTGGAGTGAAATTTTGAGCGCTAGCAGCAACAAACGTGCTAATCGCTAAAATAGAAAGTAGAGTTTTTTTCATTTTTTATGGAGTTGATTGTTTATAGTTTAAGTTCCAAAGATACAAATCCAACAATGCAATGGCATTGATGGGTAAAAATCAGTTTGCGCCTTTAATCTACGAGAAAGCCCCTGATTGGATTTCGAAATCCAGTCAGGGGCTTAATTCTTTTGCCGTTTGTAATCCTAAAGTCCAATGGGCATTCTAGTTTTTTCAAGCGACATCAATTCGCTAAGGGACATTCTCATTATTACTTGCATTTCGTGTGCAAATCGCTTTTCAGAAGCCGTCATTCTTGTGTTGTTTGCTGTTTCCATGATTTCCGTTTTTTCTTTCGTTGTTTCCGCTTTTATTAACGCCACATTTCCATCCTACGTTTCTTTTATCCGACAAACAACTCATTAATTCAGACAATCGACCGAAAAAACCTATAACCGACAAAAAGTGAATATCATTGCGAAACACAGAAATGAAGGTTCTTGTACTCTATTATTCGCAAACCGGGCAGCTAAAAGAGATTGCTAACAACTGCCTTTCGCCTTTAGTGGCGGATGCTTCTTTAGAATTAGATTTTGTAAAAGTGGAAACGGAACACCAGTTTCCTTTTCCGTGGAGTCGATTAGAGTTTTTTAATGCATTCCCAGAATCTGTCTATGGTACTCCATTCAAATTGAAACCGATTAAGGTAGACGAATCAAAGAATTATGATCTTATCGTTCTAGCATACACCGTTTGGTACCTCAATCCGAGTATTCCAATTTCAAGTTTGCTGCAACACGAAGACGCTAAAAAGATATTCAATGGCAAGAAAGTAATTACGCTTTTGGGGTCTAGAAACATGTGGGTTCTAGCTCAAGAAAAAGTGAAACGACATTTGAAGAACCTTGAGGCCGATTTAGTTGGAAACATTGTTCTTATTGATAGAAACAAGAATTTGGTTAGCATCATTACCATAGTTAGGTGGATGTTTTACGGGAAGAAAAACCCGTTTTGGGGCTTTCCGAGAGCTGGAATAATTCAAGAAGACATTGAATCGAGCAATAAGTTTGGCAAAGTCATTCTAAACCGTTTAAAGACCAATAATCATTCAGATATGCAGAACGATTTGAATGAGATTGGGGCAGTAGATATCAATCCATCCTTATTAATTCTTGAAAAAAGGGCAACCAAGCTTTTTGGGATGTATGCTGGTTTTCTAAGTAAAAAGGGAGGTTTTTATAACAAGGAGCGTTTGGGCCGTGTTAGCCTGCTTTCCTATTTGCTTCCTATTGGTGCGTTTATCCTTTCTCCAGTCACAACAATTTCATCTTATCTGATTTCTATCATTAAGAAAAAGGAGTTGAATGAGGAGATTCGCTATTTCAAGCAAAATTCACTCCGTGAATGAACAATTCTACGAGAATCTACTTATTTGAATTTATGGTTTGAAAGATACCTTTGCGCCACAGAGTGCCGCCCCTATTAGATTGTGAAGTTGAAGCAAGTTTATATTACATCGTTAGCTAAGTTCCTCCCAAACGAACCCGTCTCGAATGATGAGATGGAATCGCACCTTGGAATGATTGGCGGAAAACCCTCCAGAGCACGAAGAATTGTACTTCGAAACAACGGAATTCAAACCAGATATTACTCTCTTCGCCAAGATGGCTCTTTGAGTCATTCAAATGCCGATATGGTTATTGAAGCGGTGAAAGGATTAGGCATTTCCACAGAGGAGATTCAACTGTTGTCTTGTGGAACCTCTGCTACGGACCAAACGCTACCGTCTCATACTGCCATGGTTCATGGTTTATTAGACTCTCCAATGGAGATTGTTTCTCCGTCTGGAGCTTGCTGTTCCGGTATTCACGCTATGAAGTTTGGTTATCTCAGTATAAAAGCTGGCGAGGTTACAAATGCAGTCACTTCGGGATCTGAATTAATCTCGCCTATGATGATGGCTCGAAATTTTGAGTCAGAATCTCGTACCGAATCTGAGTTGGTAAGCAATCCATTTATTGGTTTTGAGAAGGATTTTCTACGTTGGATGTTGTCGGATGGAGCAGGTGCTGCTCTTATGCAAGACAAGCCGAACGAGAACGGAATTTCGCTCAAGATAGATTGGATTGAAAGCCGCTCGTATGCCAATGAGTACGAAACATGCATGTATTCGGCAGCAGATAAAACCGAAGATGGTTCGGTAAAATCTTGGAAAGAGTTTGAACCAACTCAGTGGCTAGACCATTCGGTTTTTGCCATGAAGCAAGACGTAAAACTGCTCGGAAGCACCATTGTACCACTTGGCGGCAAGTACCTAAGAGAAATTGCAGAGCGCAGAAACCTTGATGTTTCGTCTGTTGATTATTTCCTTCCTCACCTTTCTTCTAATTTTTTCCGTCAGCAGGTTTACGACCAGCTTAAAGCAGACGGAATGGAAATAACAGTAGATAAATGGTTCACAAATTTGGTGGAGGTTGGCAACGTTGGTTCGGCCTCTATCTATATTATGTTGGAAGAACTTTTCAATTCTGGGAAACTCAAGAAAGGAGAAAAGTTGCTGTTAATGGTTCCTGAAAGCGCCCGTTTCTCGTACGCATACGTGCTACTTACCGTTTGTTAAAAGCATGTTGGTTAACCGCGAAGATGTTCTGAAATACATTCCACAGCGGATGCCAATTGTTGTCGTACACGGGCTGATCGAGCACTCAGAAAATCAGTCAACTTCCATTTTTAACGTAGAAAAAGACCATCTTTTTGTTCGAGATGGAAAATTGCTTCCATCCGGACTGATGGAAAATATCGCCCAAACAGCTGCTTTGCGTTCAGGATATCACTTTTCAAATGTGGCAACGACAGGTGGCGAGATGAAAGATCCTCCGATTGGATTTATTGGAGCACTTAAGAATTTCGTGGTTGACGATTTGCCCACAATTGGCTCCGTGCTGTATACAACAGTAAAAATGACCCATGAGGTAATGGGAATGCAAGTAGTGGAAGGCTTCGTGCTATGCGGCAAGCAGATTATTGCAAGCTGCGAAATGAAAATATTTTTGAGTCAAGAGGGTCAAAACGTATAAGTCACAATATTTAAACAAATTCGCACTCCAATAGCAAAAACGTCATGGCAGAAGAATTGATTGAAAAGTTGAAAGTTCAGATTATTGAAACCCTTAATCTGGAAGACCTAACGCCTGCGGATATTAATGCCACAGACCCACTTTTTGGCGATGATGGTATTGGACTAGACTCAATTGATGCCTTAGAACTTATCGTTCTAATGAATAAGGAGTACAACATTCAAATTGCCGATCCAGAAGAAGGGAAGAACGTTTTCAATTCTATCCAAACCATGGCGGATTATATAAAGGCGAATTCTTAATTAAGATGAAAATACTACCACGATTATTCCTTGGCTACACAATAGGAGTGATTGTGTTTATGTTCGTCATGTTTCTTTTTGACGGTGACGAGTTTGACTGGAAGAAAAACCTAATTATTGGTTTAGCTGCAGGTATTTTTACGATGAGTGGTCTTTATTTTTTCAGAACCAAAAAAGGGGACTAGACTCTACTGGTAGAAATACAAAAGGTGCCATTTTGGTACAGTCCATCCCCGCTAATTCCTCTCGGAAATAAATTTTGTCAAGTTATCCTGATAGCTTTTAAAGCTGAAGGAATTCACCACCCGATAATAGTTCTGCGTATCGATACAATAGTCGTAAGCGTATTTCGCAACCATCAATTTAGAATCATCATAGGTGAACACGCTTAGCAGTTCTACAATCTGATCTGTTCGAAAGCATTGCTTCGATTTCACCATCATCTTGGCTTGCTTTTCCATTGAGTCTTTGAACGTGGCCGACTTCACCAATTCCTTCATTTCATTCATATCCTGAGCCGTTACTTCACAAACAGCAACAGGAATTGGTAAGGGCTCTGGAGAAGGAATTGGTTGAGGAATAGGAACCATCTGAACAGTCATGTTTGCTACAACCAAATCGTGCAGCCGAAAAGCACTGCTAAAGAGCTCAAAAGCATCATATACATCGTAGAAATTCTC